>NZ_BAAKJE010000178.1:0-36574 GCF_059704565.1 Massilia sp. NBRC 108631 | reverse complement strand
GCATCCCCCCACTTCGGGGTCTGACCCCGAAGTGGGGGGGATGCGGCTCAGCTTGCCTTATTTTGTGGCGGCCTCGGGCCGCCGTTTTCCTATGCGCCGCATCCTTTTACCGCAGCAGATTTCCGAGGTGGCGCCACCCAGGGGCAGTGCCGTCCACCGGCTTGGCGGCCTGAGCATGGGCACCAGCTGGACCGTTCTGGTTGCGGGCGCGGCAGTGCCGCAGCAACTCCAGGCATCGCTGCAGCAACAGCTCGACAGCGTGGTGGCCGAAATGAGCCACTGGGAGGCCGAGTCGGACCTGGGGCGCTACAACCGCGCCCCGCCCGGCAGCTGGCTGCCACTGCCGCCGGCATGCTTCGATGTGCTGTCGTTTGCCATGCAGGTGGCGCACCTGTCCGGCGGGGCTTACGATCCGTGCGCCGGCGCCATCGTTAACGCCTGGGGCTTCGGCCCCAGCGGCCGGCACGACCAGCCCGGCTTTGTTGCGCCGAGCGCGGCGCGCATCGCAGAACTGCGCGCCGCGCGCGCGGCGCAGCGGCTGCTGCTGGCGCCCCCGCCCGAGGTGCCGGGTACTGCGCGGGCGGGCGGCGGGCGGGCCTATCAGCCCGGCGGCGTCCAGCTCGACTTGTCGGCCGTGGCCAAGGGCTACAGCGTGGACCGCCTGGCGCATTGCCTGACTGCGCATGGCTTGCAGCACTTCCTGGTGGAGGTAGGCGGCGAACTGCGCGGCGCAGGCCTGAAGCCGGACGGCCAGCCGTGGTGGGTGGCGCTGGAGCAGCCGCCCGCCGCGCCGGGCGGCGCGATGGCGGGTGCGAGGATGGACGAAATCGCGCTGGCGCTGCACGGTTTGTCGGTGGCCACCTCGGGCGACTACCGGCGCTATTTCCTGCAAGGCGGCGAGCGCTTCGCCCACACCATCGACCCGCGCAGCGCGGCGCCGATCACTAACCGGCTGGCCTCCGTCACCGTGGTGCACCCACACTGCATGGCGGCCGACGCCTGGTCCACCGCGCTGACGGTGCTGGGGCCGGAGCAGGGCCTGGCGCTGGCCGAACGGCAGGGCCTGGCGGCCCGGTTCGTGCTGCGGTCCGGGCCGCACGGCCATGATGGCGGCGCCGAAACCGAAGGCTATACCGAATACCTGAGCAGCCAGATGCGCGGCATGCTGGATGATGAATAGAACCACGCAATGATACTGACCAACGATCCCCTGCGCCTGGCCCTGACCGCGGCCTGTTTCATCAGCTACGGCCTGGTGTGCCTGGCGCCCTGGCTGCGCCAGCGCCGCAAGCGCCGGGCGCACGCGGCCGGCGACGCCGCGGCCGCGCGGGCGCCGGGCTGGATCGTGGCCTATGCCAGCCAGACCGGCAGCGCGGAGGAACTGGCCGGCCAGACGCTGGAAACCCTGCGCCTGGCGGGCATTCCAGCGCGCCTGTGCGAGCTGTCGGCGCTGAAGGAAAAGGACCTGGCGGGCGCCGAGCGCATCCTGTTCCTGGTCAGCACCTACGGCGAGGGTGACGCGCCCGACGCGGCGGCCGCCTTCGCGGCCCGCATCATGACGCGCAGCCTGCCGCTGGCGCAATTGCACTACGCGGTGCTGGCGCTGGGAGACATGTCTTATGTTAATTATTGCGGCTTTGGCCGCGCGCTGGACCGGTGGCTGCAGGAGCAGGGCGCCAGCAGCCTGTTCGAACGGGTGGAGGTCAATTGCAACGCCGCGCCGGCCATCGCCGCGTGGCGCCAGCAATTGAGCCACCTGGCCGGCACCAGCGATGCGCCGGACTGGAGCGCGCCGGCCTTCGATGGCTGGCGCCTGGCCGCGCGCCGCCAGCTCAACCACGGCAGTGCCGGGGCGCCGATTTTCCACATCGAGCTGGAGCCGCTGCAGGGGGGCTTGCCCGACTGGCAGTCGGGCGACCTGGTGCAGGTGGCGGCGCCGTCCGATCCATCCCGCGCGCGCGAATATTCGATTGCGTCAGTGCCGTCCGACGGCCGGGTGCATCTGCTGGTGCGCTTGCACCTGCACGCGGACGGCAGCCACGGCCATGCCTCGGGCTGGCTGTGCATGCAGGCCCGGCCGGGCGACACGGTGCAGCTGCGGCTGCGCCAGCACCGCCGCTTCCGCCTGGAGGCCAACGCCGGCCGCCCGCTGATCCTGATCGGCAACGGCAGCGGCATTGCCGGCTTGCGCGGCCATTTGCGCACGCGCGCCCTGTCCGGCCAGGGGCGCAACTGGCTGCTGTTCGGCGAACGCCAGCTTGCCCATGATTTCCACTACCGCGAGGAAATCGCCGCCTGGCAGGCGGCAGGGCAGCTGCCCGCACTGGATTTGGCCTGGTCGCGCGACGGCGGGCCGCAGCGCTACGTGCAGGACCTGCTGCCGGCCCGCGCCCAGCAGCTGCGCACCTGGCTGGCGGACGGCGCGGCGATCTACGTGTGCGGCAGCCTGGAAGGCATGGCGGCCGGTGTCGATCAGGCGCTGGAGGCGTTGCTGGGCCGCCGCGCGCTCGATCAGCTGGCCGAGCAGGGCCGTTACCGGCGCGACGTCTATTGAGCGCTGTTCGGTGCTGATGGCGATTTTTCCCTTGGAATGGCGCGTCGCTGAACCGACTGGCTGTTGTTTTTTTGTAGAAATGTAACTAAGACTACGTTGTATTATGACATCGTTGCGTTCGGCATAAATATCATATGTATCTGCATATTCCGCCATCTTGTTGAGAATATGCGAATTTTGGCCGATTTTGCTGAATAAGATTCTTGAATTTTGGCAATATTCGACTTTTATGCTGAAAACGGCTCGCAAAGCATCTTTTTGTAAATCCGAGCTGTATCTCAGTTTTGTTTCCCCTTCATTGACATTCATCAACTCAGATGTTCAGATCGTTCCTTCGAAAAAACATTGCATCTTTCGAATAAGCCCTCGGTACAGATGGCACCGGTCAAAAAAGACCGGCATAGTTTTTGCACAACTCTACAGCGGAGAAACTTTTGAACAATAAATTAGTCCTGAAGCAAGGCGTACTCGCCATTGCCCTGGCGCTGGGCACGACCCAGTTCGCCATCGCTCAACAAGCTGCGGAAGCCCCGGTCACCAAGGTGTTCGTGACGGGTTCGAACATCAAGCGTTCCGACAAGGAAGGCTCGTCGCCGGTACAGACCGTGTCGGCCAAGCAGATCGCCGCCACCGGCGCCAACACCGTGGCCGAGCTGCTGCACTCGATTCCGGCCTTCGGCTCGGGCTCCTCGGTTGACGTGACCGACGGTGGTTTCTCCCGCGGCGCCGCTACCGCCTCGCTGCGCGGCCTGGGTTCGTCCTCGACCCTGGTGCTGCTGAACGGCCGCCGTATCGCCTCGTCCGCCTACGCCGACCCGAACCAGGGCAAATCGGCAGTGTACGACTTGAATTCGATCCCGCTGTCGGCCATCGAACGCGTTGAGATCTTCAAGGACGGCGCATCGGCCGTGTACGGTTCCGACGCGATCGCCGGCGTTATCAACTTCATCACCAAGACCGACTTCACCGGCGCCGAACTGTCGGCCAGCGTGTTCGCCAATGGCGACGGCGAGTTCGGCCGCAAGACCATCAACGGCCTGATCGGTTTCGGCGACCTGGACAAGGACCGCTTCAACGGCTTCGTCTCGTTCGACCTGTCCAAGCGCGACGCGACCAAGATCGCCGACGCCACCGGCGGCATCGACCAGGCAGCCTACAGCTACATCCAGGCCCGCCTGAACCCGTATTCGAGCAGCCTGACCGACCAGCCGTTCTACTACCGCGAGCGCACCCCGGGCGGCAAGAACTTCGCCACCACTTACGCGCTGCGCAATGACGTGATCAACCGCACCAACTGCGATCCGTCGCAGAAGCTGGTGGGCAGCATCGCCGACCACAACCTGACCGCGACCAGCGTGCTGGTGGGCCGCACCTTCTGCGGCTTCAACCTGAACGACTTCAATGAAGTGCAGAGTGCGGGCAAGGATGCGAACATCCTGTCGCGCGGCACCTTCAAGGTCAACGAATCGATGACCGCGTTCGCCGAAGCGTCCTACGCACGCTCCGAGCGCACCTACGCCGGTCCGCCGCGTACCGTGTCGACCACCGCGTCGGTCACCGTGTTCTCGGCCGACGGCAAAGCCGCTCAGCAGTTCCAGCCTATCCTGCCGATTGGCCATCCGGACAATCCGTTCACCGCAGCCAACGGCTTCACGCCGTCGCGCGCAGCGGTCGGCTTCCGCATGATGGGTCATCCAGGCGGCACCGATAACATCAACGAAACCTTCCGCGTGCTGGCCGGCCTGAAGGGCACCACCGGCATCTTCGACTGGGAAACCGGCGCCCTGTGGAACCGCACCGAGCGTACCGAGCACTACTTCAACATGATCTACCGCCCAGTGGTGGAGCGCCTGGTGACGGAAAACCGCACCATCGCCCAGACCATCGCGGATCCGAACTCGACCCGCAACCTGGAGAACAACGGTTTCTCGCAAGTGATGCAGATCGATGCCAAGGCGTCGACCACCATCGGCAAGCTGCCGGGCGGTGACATCGGCGTGGCATTCGGCGGCGAAGTGCGCCAGGAGAAAATCGGCCTGTCGCCGGACAAGGAAACCCAAGCCGGCAACATCGTTGGCCTGGCCAACTCGCTGGCGGACGGCCAGCGCAACGTGAAGTCCGCCTTCATCGAACTGCGCACCCCGTTCTTCAAGAACTTCGAGATGGACTTCGCCGGCCGTTACGACAAGTACCCGGCAGTGTCGAGCTTCGTGCCTAAAGTCGGCAGCAAGTGGACCGTGAGCGAGCAGCTTGCCGTGCGCGGTACCTATGCCCGTGGTTTCCGCGCCCCGGCGCTGACCCAGGTCTCGCCAGGCGGCGTGCAGTCGTTCCAGACCGTGACCGACACCGTGCGCTGCCCTGACGGCCAGCACCCGATCGGCAACGCCACCACGGCAGACTGCTCGAAGAGCATCTCCAGCCTGTCGGCTGCCAACCCGCTGCTGAAGCCTGAGAAATCGAAGTCCGCGTCGCTGGGCCTGATCCTGCAGCCGACCAAGAACCTGGACGTGCTGATCGACTTCTACAACATCAAGCTGCGCGACGAAACCGTTCTGCTGAGCGCGCAAGGCGTGGTGGACCACCCGAGCCAGTACCCAGGCGCGACCGTGGTGCGCGATACCAGCGCCGCCAACCAGCTGACGCTGGAAAACGGCACCGTGGTGCCGAACTCCGGTCCGATCCTGCAGGTGAACCGTTCCTACATCAACCAGGGCAGCACCGAAGTCGGTGGCGTGGACCTGGAAGTTACCCTGCGTCAATCGCTGGGCGACTGGGGCCGCCTGAGCAGCACGCTGAACTGGAGCTACCTGGCGACCTACAAGCGCGCCATGTTGCCTGGCGACACCGCGCACAACACCGCCGGTTCGAATGGCGGCCTGTCCGACTGGGCCATCTCGGCCGGCGACAATCCGCGCAACCGTGCTTCGTTCTCGACCAACTGGAGCTACGGCGTGCATAGCGTGACCGGCATCGTCGATTTCGTCGATCACGTGTCGCTGCTGCGCCGCTACGACAACGCCGACGTGTACCCAGTGGCGTACTGCCACTACGGCACCGGCCAGCCATCGTCC
Organism: Massilia sp. NBRC 108631; assembly: GCF_059704565.1. Lineage (NCBI taxonomy): Bacteria > Pseudomonadati > Pseudomonadota > Betaproteobacteria > Burkholderiales > Oxalobacteraceae > Massilia > Massilia sp. NBRC 108631. Next base: position 30,949 of record NZ_BAAKJE010000178.1, on the reverse strand, counting down.
GCTTACCAGCTGGGCGGCCTGCCGAAGTACACCAGCTCGAACTGCGAAGTGGCAAGCTGGACCACCTTCGGCCTGAACTACTCGTACACCGGCGTGAAGAACCTGACCCTGTCCCTGAACATCAAGAACGTTCTGGACCGCAAAGCTCCTTACGACCCGCGCTACGGCACCGCCTCGCAGTTTGAAGGCTACAACACCCAGCTGCACAACGGCATGGGCCGCAACTTCCGCGTCACCGCGAAATACGCCTTCAAGTAATCCTTGACGGTGTAGCCAAGAGCCCCGCCGGCGCGAGCCGGCGGGGTTTTTTCATGGCTGCGGCACCGGCGTGCGTTGTGGAAATAAGACAAGTTGGTCCGGTTTCGGCGGAATTAGCGGAACTTAATTTGGTTTGGCTGAGGCCGCTCTGAATTATCTCCAATTCTCACTCTTTCTGTAACTTTTTGGCAATCTTGCTGTCGATTTTGCCATGACGTTGATGACCGTTGCATTACATAATCAGGTCTTCCGAGGGCAGGGCGGTTAACTTTTTGTAAAAATTACGTGCGTTTCGCACGTATCCCTTGCGTTGATCCACGATGACAGGAGTTGTGCATGGTTTTGAAAGAAAAAATTGGCGTGCGTTCGGTGCGTCTGGCATTTGCCGTGATGGCTGGTGCGGCCACCTTGGGCGGCAATGCTGTTGCTCAAGAGCAAATTCAGAAGGTTGAAATCACCGGTTCGGCCATCAAGCGCATCGCCGTGGAAGGCGCACTGCCGGTGCAGCGCCTGTCGTCCGAGCAGATCGCCAAGTCCGGCGCCACCACCGTGGCCGACCTGATCCAGGCGCTGCCTTCGATGCAAGGTTTCACCATCGACGCGATTGCCGCCGGCTCCAACTCCGGTGGCCGCGTGTCCGCCTCCATCCACGACCTGGGCGAGGACTACACGCTGGTGCTGCTGAATGGCCGCCGCGTCGCGCCGCAAGGCTCGGGCAGCACCATCAACCTGAACGCCATCCCGATGAGCGCGGTTGAGCGCGTGGAGATCCTGACCGACGGCGCTTCGGCCCTGTACGGCTCGGACGCCATCGCCGGCGTGATCAACTTCATCCTGAAGAAAAACCTGCAGGGCGGTTCGATCGAAGCCACCTACAGCCAGCCCGGCGAGAGCAGCGCCGGCACGCAGTCGAACATCAACGCCACCTACGGCTTCGGCGACCTGGAGAAGGACCGTTTCAACGTGATGGCCTCGTTCCGCCATGACGAGCGCAAGCAGGTCAAGGCGCTGGACCGCGATTTCGCCGACACCGCGTACATTCCATTTAGCAACAACGGCAACAACTACATCTACGACCGCACCAGCCCGGCAGCCATCCCGGCCAACGTGTCGGCCACCTTCAACTCCGGCGCCTCGCCGATCGGCTTCAATCCCTACCAGAAGAAGAACGGCAGCTGCGCGCCGATGAACCAGCTGGCGCTGAGCAACACCGCGCTGGTGCAGAACTGCGGCTTCGACTTCGTGCAGACCATTGAAATCGTGCCGGAGAACAAGCGCGACAGTTTCTTCGGCAAAGCCACCTTCAAGGCCACCGACAACCTGACCCTGTTCGCCGAAGCGGCGTACTCGCGCCTGGACCTGACCGCCCGCATCGCCCCGAACACCGCGTCGGTGTCGATCGCCAAGAACTCGGCGATGTACAACACCTACGTCAAGCCCTACATGACGGCCGCGCAGCACGCCGACGTCAAGGCCGTGACCGCCAGCTACCGCACCTACGACTGGGGTACCCGCGACAGCCAGACCATCACCGATTCGAAGAACCTGGTGCTGGGCGCGGAAGGCGAATTCGGCGACTGGAACTTCGGCACCGGCCTGACCTGGTCGCAAAACGCGATCGATGAGCGCTATGTCGGCGGCTACGTGAAAAACGCGGAATTCCGCGACATGCTGGCCAAGAACCTGTTCGACCCCTTCCTGGGCATCGGCGCGCAGTCCGACGCGACCAAGCAGCTGATCGCCAACTCGGTCTACAAGGGTTCGATCCGCGATGCGTCGACCACGCTGAAAGGCATCGACGCCCGCGCGTCGCGCGAGCTGTTCGCCCTGCCGGGCGGTCCGGCCCAGATCGCACTGGGCGGCGACTACCGCAATTACCATTACGTGCAGACGCCGAACGCCACCAGCTCGGACATCTTCGGCTTTAGCGCGTCGCCGGCCTACGACCTGGAGCGCGCCAACTACGGCGTGTTCGCCGAGCTGGCCGCGCCGGTGCACAAGACCGTCGAGCTGACCGCCGCCGCCCGCTACGACACCTTCAACGCCGTCAAGAACGCGCTCGCCAAGCGCGACATGGGCTCGAAGGAATCGTCCAGCACCTACAAGGTGTCGGCACGCTGGCAGCCGACCCAGACCTTCCTGGCGCGCGGCTCCTACGGCACCGGCTTCAAGGCGCCTAGCATGCTCGATATCGGCCAGCCGCTGGTGGCGGCCGGCTTCACCGCCTCGTCGTGGGACTGCCCGGCCAACCTGAAGGCGGAAAACGCCGACTACTGCCAGGTGGGCAAGCGCCAGTACAACGTCATCTCGGGCGGCAATGAGAATCTGAAACCGGAGAAATCCAAGCAGTTCACCGTGGGCTTCCGCTACGAGCCGACCACGTCGTTCTCGGTGCAGGCCGACCTGTGGGACGTGAAAATGCGCGACGCGGTGTCCAGCGTGAGCGAGAATCAGATCTTCACCGATCCGGTCAAGTTCCGTGACCTGTTCACCACCTTCGTCGATCCGGGCAACAATCAGACCTACTGGGCCAAGAAGACCCTGTCGGTCAACATCGGCCAGACCCACAACCAGGGCGTGGACTGGGAAACCACTTACCGCCACCGCTTCGCGTTCGGCAACCTGACCAGCGTGCTGAACGGCACCTACCTGATCAAGTCCGACTACACCAAGGCGGGTACCTCGAACGAGTGGACCTCGAGCATGAACTACTTCGGCTCCAACGATAAAGTGGCGTTCCGCCACATTATCCGCCTGGCCACCACGCTGGACACCGGCAAGTTCTCGAACACGCTGACGGCCAACTACCGCAACGGCTACACCGATGCGGAAGCGGAAAGCCGCAACGTGGCGACCAACAAGCTGGAGAAATTCCGTCTGGAAGTGCCATCGCACCTGACGTTCGACTGGCAGGGCAAATGGCAGGTGAGCAAGCAGGTAGGCCTGCGCGCCGGCGTGAAGAACATCGCCGACCGCAACCCGCCGTTCTCGCTGCGCGCCTCGTCGGGCCACCAGGTTGGTTTCGATCCGCGCTATGCCGATCCGATGGGCCGCACCTTCTACATGACCGGTAACTACACCTTCTAATGTGGCGCCCGGCCGCGCTGCGGCCGGCGCGGTGAGCCATTCCGACAGAACACCCCGCCAGCGCAAGCCGGCGGGGTTTTTTTATGCCAGGTCGGCTTCTTCCAGGCCGCGCGCCAGGCTGGAGATGCTGGGGTTGTCGATGAACACGCAGCGCTTGCCGGTGCGCTTGCAGAAGTCCTTCACGCGCCAGTAGGCGCTATGGCTGATGCAGCCGGTCTGGCAGATCACCAGGTCGGCCGCAGCCAGGCTGGCTTCGAGCTTGTTGGCGTTGTCCTCCAGGCCGCCGTCGTGGTGGGCGAACTGCGCGCCCACGCGTTCGATCAGCGCGCGGTAGGTCGCCACGTTGCCGGTGCGCCCGCCCACGCACAGGATGCTGCGGTCGGCCAGCCGTTCCGGCATGCGCACCACGTGCTCGGTGAGGCCCGGTGCGCGCTGGGCCGGCGCGCCGGCTGAGGCGGCGTCGGCCGGGTGCGGCATGGGGTGCTGCGCCGGGTGGCCGTGCTGCCCCGCCGGGACCGGCGGCGCGGCATGGCTTGCCGCCGTGGCTTGCGCCGCCAGCGCGGCCTGCGCGCGCGTCAGTTCCTGTTTCAGTTCCGCCACCTGGTTGCGCAGGGCGCGCTCGCGTTCGTCGACCTGGCTCAGGCGCTGCGCCAGGCGGTCGCGCGTGTCCAGGCCGGGAATCGAGGCGCGCAGCTGCTCCAGTTCATGGCGCAGCGAGTCGGCCAGGCTGTCGCGCCCCACCAACTGGGCGCGCAGCTGCATCAGCTGGCTGGCGTGCTGGTCCAGCTCGGCATTGCGCTCCAGTTGCATGGCGGCGTTGCGCTGTTGCAGCCGCGCCAGTTCGCGCGTCATGCGCGAGTTTTCCTCCAGCACGGCGTGGAAGCGCGTGATGTCGGCCCGCGCGCAGGCGCCGGCCTGGTGCTGCACCATGTGCAGGTCGCGGCACATCTGTTCTTCCAGCTCGGGCGTGCAGCGCGCGTGCGTCAGGCCGGCCCAGAAGGCGCCGGCCACGTCGCCGTTGGCCACGGCGAGGCGCCACAGCGCGGCCACCGCTTCGGTGTCCTTGGCGTTCTTGAAACGCAGCAGCACGCCGGCGTAGCGCCGTTCCAGTTCCTTCTGCAGCGCCTCGGACAGGCGGTTGCGGGCGCCGCATTCGGTGACCACGCCCACGTGCACCTCGTAGTCGTCGGCCACCACGGTGCCGCCGGTGATCTTGCCCACCAGCTTGCGCAGCGCGGCCAGCGGCATGCCCACGCCCACCAGCGGGCAGTGGCAGGCATGGCCCAGCTCCCACAGGCGGCGCCGGCGCGAGGTGTGCGCGGCCGGGGCCGCTTTTACTTGGTGTTTATCGCACATGCCGCCGCCTCACGCCGCCGGTTCGCCGGAGCGCGAGCGGGCCATCAGCCGCTCCAGGAAGTTGTGCTTTTCGCGCGCCGGCATGGACCGCTCGACCACCCCGGCCCATTGCTCGGACAACTGCTGGCAGGTGGCGCTCAGCACCGGCGCCAGTTCCGGCAGGCTGGCCAGCGCCTTCAGGTGGCGCTCGATGACGGACGCCAGTTTCAGGCAGGCGCCGCTTTCCCCGGCGTTGGCCGTGTAGTGCGACATCAGGTGCAGCACCGCAGACAGCATCAGCTCCGGGCGCTGGCCGCTCTGGTTGGTGGTCAGGAAGATAGGGTCGGTACGGTCGATGATGGCCATCAGGCACTCCTCGCAAGGTCAGGGTGGCTGGCTACCGCGGTGCGGATGGCTGGCGGGATGGTAGGGCGGTGTCGGGCCCGGCGCCGGAGCGCTCAGGCAGTCAGGATGAGCTTGCCGAGCTGGGTGATGCGCAGGCGGTAGACTTTGTTGCCGTGTTCGATTTCCACTTCGCGCTGATCCTGCATCAGGCCGGCGCTGGTGAGGCGGCGGACGGCGGGCGCGGGGCTGCGGACTGGAGCGGGGATGGCGGTGCCGGCCGGAGCCAGCGTGGTTTTGTCAGCATGCATATTGGTACACTCCATTAAATGAGAACGATTCGCATTTGCATTATTGTTCAAGGCTGCTTTATTTGCAAGAACAATTTGCGCGGAGTGCGGACAAGAAAAAAGGCCCGCCGGGAGGCGGGCCAAGCTGGGGTATTTCCTGCGAAAAATCGTCAGACTGCGGCGTACAGCGCCTGGCTGGCCGGCGCGGCTTGGACCGGGGCGGCGGGCGCGGTGACAGGCCCGGCGATGGGTGCGACCAGCGCGGCGGCCGGCTTGGCGCGCCCGGCGCCGGGCTGGCGGCCGCGGGCGCGCGATGGCGGCAGGCGGCGCAGGTTTTTCAGCGCGTCCGGATCCTTGATGCCGATGGTGCGCTGGTCGACGCTGATCAGGCCCACTTCATTGAAGGCCGACAGCGTGCGGCTGACCGTTTCCAGGGTCAGCCCCAGGTAGCTGCCGATTTCGTGGCGCGTCATGCGCAGGTTGAACAGTTTGCTGGAGTAGCCCATTTGCGCGAAGCGGTCCGACAGTGCCACCAGGAAGCGCGCCACGCGGGCCTCGGCGCTGAGCGCGCCCAGCATGCCTATCATGGCTTGTTCGCGCACCAGTTCCCGGCTCATCACGCCATACATCATGTTTTCCAGCTCGATGTGGACCCGGCCCAGCGCGGCCAGCTTGCGGAACGGCAGCAGGATCAGGTCGCAGTCCGACAGCGCCACCGCCTCGGACGAATAGTGGCGGGTGTGGATGCCGTCCACGCCCATCATGTCGCCCTTCATCGGGAAGCTCAGCACCTGCTCGTTGCCGAACTCGTCGATCAGCACGGTTTTCAGAAAACCGGAGTTGACGATGTACAGCATGTCGAAGGGTTGGCCGATGGTGTGGATGCGCTGGCCGGTCTTGAATTGCACGTGTTGGAACAGCAGTTCTTCGGAATGGGCGAGGTTGACTGGAGGGATGTGCAGCAGTTCGCAGACTTCCTTCAGATTCGACCACAACCGGCCCTGGCGCTGGCGCCCGGCTTCCAGGCCGGACGGTGGCACCGCCGGCGCACCGGGGCGGAACTCGGTGATTTGCGTAGACTGCATGCTTTTCTCCCTGTAGCAGTTATGATCATCTGGCAACTTCTGATGTGTGATTTCAGTATGCCAACATGGTCTTGCCATAGATATCAGCCGAGGCTGATTGTGGGCGTAGGAGGATGCGCCCAGCCGTAGGAAAACTCCTATGATTTGAAAGGGGAGAGTAGCCGGTGGGCCACCGCGTACTGCACCATCTCCGAGAGGGAGTTCATGCCCATCTTCTGCATGATGCGGGTTTTGTGGGTGCTGACGGTCTTTACACTCAAATGCAAGCCATTGGCGATTTCCGTGATCGACTTGCCTGCCACCAGTAGCGAAAAAACCTCAAACTCGCGGTCCGACAGCTGTTTATGCAACAGGCTCTCGTTCGGCATCATGATGTTCAGGGCCAGCTGCTCGGCCACTTCGGTGCTGATGTAGGGCCGGCCGGCGGCCACGCGCCGGATCGCGCCCACCAGCTGGGTGCCGGCGCTCTCCTTGGTCAGGTAGCCCTGCGCGCCGGCGCGGATGGCGCGCACCGCGTATTGTTCTTCTTCGTGCATGGTCAGAATGAGGACGGCCAGCTTGGGCGCTTCGCTCTTGATCTGGCGGATCAGCTCGACCCCGCTGCGGCCCGGCATCGACAAATCCAGCAGCAGCAGGTCGAAGCCGCCCTGGCGGATATGGTTCAGTACGTCGAAGCCGTCGACGGCTTCGCCTACGATGTCGATGTCGGGAGCTCCGTCGAGGATGCGCTTGAGGCCTTCGCGCATAATGGTATGGTCGTCGGCAATGACAATTCTAATCATGGATTGCAGTGGTGTTGTTGCGGGGGGATGGATAACAGGGGCGGCGGCGCGCGCCGCCCGCTGTCGTTTAGTCTGGCAGCGGCTCTTTGAGCAGGCGGTGCACCAGCACCGGCAGCTTGGAGTGCGACAGGACCTTGTTGGTGACGCTGCCGAGCAGCAGCTGGCCCCAGCCGCTGCGGCCGTGCGAGCCCATGAAGATCAGGTCGCAGCCTTGCTGGGCCGCCACGTCGACGATTTTCAGCGCCGTGCTTTCGGCGAACGCCGTCATGCCCTGGCATTCCAGGCCTTTCTTGCGGCACGCGTCCAGGATGGGCAGCACGTGCTCGGCGCCGGCGCGCTGCATGGCGGCGCGGTATTCCTCTTCGCTGGGGTAGCTGGGCGGAATGATTTCCACGTAAATCGGGTACTGGTACTCCGGCGCCACGAACAGCGCCAGCACTTCGGCTCCCATTTGCTGGGCGAACGACACGCCGGCACAGGCCGTCATTTTGGAAACAGCCGAGCCATCGGTGGTTATCAGGATTTTGCGGTACATATGCAGCTCCTTTTCTGTGAAATCCGCTTCGCTACACGGTGCCCATACTTCATTGTAGCCGCGATTCCGTCCATTGTTAGGAAGGAAAGACTTGATATTTATCAAGGAATATGTGGAGATTCCGCAAAAGCGGCATGCTGTCCTGGACGGCTTTTTTTCATTGCTGGGTGGTTTTTGTTCCTCTGGGGCATATCCGTGCATGGCCTGGCGATGTTAGTATCTCCAAATACAACACTAAACTTCGTTTTCGCCATGCCGCAGGGCAGGGCGCCCGCCTTTGCCTAGCCGGTGATTGAACAACCGGGCGGCGCCCTGCTACACTCGCGTAAGCGGTTTGAATATTGCCGGGCGTCATCACAACGGATGCCGCGGTGCGCAGCAAGCAGCAATTTGACAAATTATGGAGAAGCAGGGATATGACCAACGCCGCTGATGATTTCGACGCACTATTTGATGAAGTGTCCGCGCAACGCGCCACAGAACCGGCACCCGCCCCCGCCCCTTCCGCTGCTCCTGCCGCCTCCGCCGAGGATGACCTGGAGAGCCTGTTCGACGAAGTCTCCGCAGCCCGCCCGGCTCCGGCCGCCGTAGCGGCCGCGCCGGCCGCGCCCGCCGCTGCCGCGCCGGCCGCCGAGCACGCCGCCGTCGACCATGGCGACAACCCGATGTTTGAACGCCTGGGCGGCATTGTGCGCCTGCTGCACGACTCGCTGCGCGAACTGGGCTACGACAAGGCGCTGACCGAGGCGTCGGCCCAGATCGGCGACGCCCAGGACCGCCTGGAGTATGTCGCCACGCTGACTGAACAGGCCGCTAACAAGGTGCTCAACACGCTGGACGACGGCATGCCGGCGCAGGACGTGCTGTCCAAGCAGTCCAAGGAAATGGAAGACCGCTGGGCCGCGCTGTTCGCCGGCAAGCTCAGCCTGGACGAATTCAAGACCCTGGCGGGCGATTCGCGCGCCTTCGCGCAAGCCGTGTCGGCCGCCACCGAGGCGGAAAAAGCCCGCCTGCTGGAAATCATGATGGCGCAGGACTTCCAGGACATCACCGGCCAGCTCATCAAGAAAGTGGTGGGCATCACCAAGACGGTCGAAGCCGAACTGGCGCAGCTGTTGAAAGACAACGCCCCGACCGAAGTGCGCGAGAAGATTGCGCAGAAAGAGGTGTCGCTGATGTCCGGCCCATCCGCACCGGCGGTGGCGCTGAACCAGGACAGTGTCGATGATCTGCTTGCCGATCTGGGATTCTAATGGACGATATGCTCAAGGAGTTCGTCGTCGAGGCGATGGACCTGGCTGTAAATGTTGAAGAGAACCTGCTGCGCCTCGAACGCGATCCGGAAAACAAGGAAACGCTGAACGCGGTGTTCCGTGCCTTCCACACCATCAAGGGCGGGGCCGGCTTCATGAGCCTGGGCGCGCTGGTGTCGGCCTGCCACCTGACGGAAAACCTGTTCGACGCGCTGCGCACCGGCGCCGCGCCGGTGACGCCGATCGCCATCGAGGCGGCGCTGATGGCGTCCGGCTTCGTGGCCGACCAGCTTACCGAACTGAACAACGGCGGCGCGGCGGAAGACCTGCCGGCCATGCCGGCCGAACTGGAAGCGATCCTGAAGGACGCCATCGAAGGCAAGGCCGCTGCACCGGCCAAACCTGCCGCTGCCCCTGCCGCGCCTGCCGCCGCCCCCGCCGCCGTCCCTGCCGCCGCACCGGCCGGCGCCGCCTCGGCCGACGGCCTGGACTGGGAAGGCATGTATATCGCCGTGGTGCCGGAAGGCACGTACGCGCGCAGCGCACCGGCTGCCGCGCCGGCCCCGGCCGTATCCGAAGGCGTGGCCGCGGCCATCGTCGCTGCCGGCGGCACCCCGCCCGCGGCGCTGGCCGAAGTGCATGCCGATGCGCCTGCCGCCGCCCCGCGCGCCCGGCCGGAGCGCGACGACAAGGTGCACGCCGCGCCGGCCAAGGAAGAGAGCATCCGCATCGACGCGGTCAAGCTGGATGCGCTGCTGGAAGTGGCGGGCGAGTCGGTGCAGGCTGCCAACCAGGCCGCCGTGCTGCTGGAGCGCCTGCAGCAATTCAAATTCGAAGGCCAGGCCGCCAGCCTGATGTCGGCGCTGACCGAAACGCTGGAACGCGCCTCGCGCTACTCGAGCGAACTGCAGCGCGCCACGCTGGCTACCCGCATGCAGCCGGTGGGCCGTTTGTTCCAGAAATTCCCGCGCCTGGTGCGCGAGCTGGCGAAAGACCTGGGCAAGGAAGTCGAACTGACCATCGAAGGCGCGGAGACCGAAGTCGACCGCGTGGTGGTCGACAGCCTGTACGATCCGCTGGTGCACATGCTGCGCAACGCGCTCGACCATGGCGTGGAATCGCCCGACGTGCGGGTCGCCGCCGGCAAGCCGGCCAAGGCCTATATCTCGCTGAAAGCATGGCAGGAAGCCAACAGCGTCATGATCGTGCTGCAGGACGACGGCAAGGGCATGGACCCGATCGCGCTGCGCAAAAAAGCGGCGGAAAAGGGCTTGATCTCGCCATCTGCTAACATGACGGACGACGAATCGTATCAGCTGGTGTTCCTGCCAGGCTTTTCGACCAAGGAAGTGGCCTCCAGCGTGTCTGGCCGCGGCGTGGGCATGGACGTGGTGAAAACCGCCGTGGAAAAGAATCGCGGCGCCATCCACATCGACTCGACGCTGGGCAAGGGCACCAAGTTCGCCATCCGCCTGCCGATCGAGCTGTCGATCGTGCCGACCATGCTGGTGTCGACCTCGGGCGCGCTGCTGGCGCTGCCGATGGCCGTGGTGCAGCGCGTGGTCGAACTGCCGGAAGAGTTCATGGAAGTGGGCGGGGCGCCGGTGCTCAAGGACCAGGGCCGTCCGCTGCCGGTGCGCACGCTGGCCGGCGCGCTGGGCTACGCGCCCGCCTCGGAACGGGTGGGCATCGTGGTCAACGCGCCGCAGCCATACATCCTGGCGGTGGAAGCGGTCGACGGCACGGCCGACCTGGTCATTAAACCGATGACGGCGATTTCGGTCGAAGGCATTACCGGCACTGCGCGTTCCGCCGAGGGCGAACTGGTGCTAGTGGTGGGCCTATCGTTCCTGATGGACGGATGCAGGGGTAGTGTACGCATGGCGGCTTAAAACCCGCCGGCAGCAAGAAAACACAAAAGCCTGCGAGATCCGCAGGCTTTTTTTTCAAAGGGCGTCATAAAGGTGGATCGGAACCCTAAGCCGCATCGGCTCACGAGGCGGACAGACGGGCTTGGTTTTGCATTGCACAAATATGGCATAATCAAAGTGAAATTCTCACACGGGCAGTAGCAGCAATCATGAAGACGCTTTACGACAAACTCTGGGAATCCCATGTGGTGCGCACCGAAGACGACGGTACGTCCATTCTTTATATCGACCGCCACCTGGTGCACGAAGTGACCAGCCCGCAGGCCTTCGACGGCCTGCGCGCCGCCGGCCGCCAGCCGTGGCGCATTTCGGCCAACCTTGCCGTGGCCGACCATAACGTGCCGACCACCGACCGTTCGCACGGCATCGAAGATCCGACCTCGCGCCTGCAGGTCGAAACCCTGGACGCCAACACCAAGTCGGTCGGCATGACCTACTTCAACATGAACGACAAGCGCCAGGGCATCGTGCACGTGATCGGGCCGGAGCAGGGCGCCACCCTGCCGGGCATGACGGTGGTCTGCGGCGACTCGCACACCTCCACCCACGGCGCCTTCGGCGCGCTGGCGCACGGCATCGGCACCTCGGAAGTGGAGCACGTGCTGGCCACCCAGACCCTGCTGCAGAAGAAATCGAAAGCCATGCTGGTGCAGGTGGACGGCGCGCTGCCGGCCGGCGTGACCTCCAAGGACATCGTGCTGGCCATTATCGGCAAGATCGGCACCGCCGGCGGCAACGGCTACGCCATCGAGTTCGGCGGCTCGACCATCCGTGCGCTGTCGATGGAAGGGCGCATGACGGTCTGTAATATGGCGATCGAGGCCGGCGCGCGCGCCGGCATGGTCGCCGTCGACGACACCACCATCAACTACGTCAAGGGCCGCCCGTTCTCGCCCGCCGGACCGCACTGGGACCGCGCGGTGGCATACTGGCGCACGCTGCACTCGGACGCCGGCGCGAAATTCGATCTGGTGGTCACGCTCAACGCCGCCGAGATCAAGCCGCAGGTGACCTGGGGCACTTCGCCCGAGCAGGTGGTCTCGATCGACGGCCGTGTGCCGGACCCGGACCTGGAAAAAGACGCCGTCAAGCGCGACGCCATGGAAAAAGCCCTGGTGTACATGAACCTCAAGCCCAACACGGCCATCGAGGACATCCGCATCGACAAGGTCTTCATCGGCTCCTGCACCAATTCCCGCATCGAGGATTTGCGCGCGGCCGCCGCCGTGGTGCGCGGCAAGCAGCGCGCCTCCAACGTCAAGCTGGCGCTGGTGGTGCCGGGCTCCGGCCTGGTCAAGGAGCAGGCCGAGCGCGAAGGGCTGGATGCCATTTTCCGCGACGCCGGCTTTGAATGGCGCGAGCCGGGCTGCTCGATGTGCCTGGCCATGAACGCCGACCGCCTGGAACCGGGCGAGCGCTGCGCTTCGACCTCGAACCGCAACTTCGAAGGCCGCCAGGGCCAGGGCGGACGCACCCACCTGGTGTCGCCGGCCATGGCAGCGGCAGCCGGCATCGCCGGCCACTTCGTCGATGTGCGCAAAGTACACTGATTTGATTAATTTTTAGAATACGAGAGTCCCCCATGAAAACGCTATCCGCCCTGGCCGCTGCAACCATCGTCGCCACCATCGTCCTGACCGGCTGCAACACCATTTCCGGCATCGGCAGGGACGTACAAAAGGTCGGCCAGGTCGTGACCGGCGCCGGCGGGAAATAACAGCAATGCATCCGGCCGCAGCGTCCCATCCTGCGCCGGCCTGCACATCGCAGAAAAACACCATGGAAAAATTTACGATCTACGAAGGACTGGTGGCCCCGCTTGACCGTGCCAACGTCGACACCGACGCCATCATCCCGAAGCAATTCCTGAAGTCCATCCACCGTACCGGCTTCGGCCCCAACCTGTTCGACGAGTGGCGTTACCTGGACCACGGCGAACCCGGCATGGACAACAGCAAGCGCCCGCTGAACCCGGACTTCGTGCTGAACCAGCCGCGCTACCAGGGCGCCTCCATCCTGCTGGCGCGCAAGAACTTCGGCTGCGGCTCCTCGCGCGAACACGCGCCGTGGGCGCTGGACCAGTACGGCTTCCGCGCCATCCTCGCGCCCAGCTTCGCCGACATCTTTTTCAACAATAGCTACAAAAGCGGCTTGCTGCCTATCGTATTGAGCGAGCAACAGATCGATCATCTGTTCAATGAAGTCAAGGCCTTCCCCGGTTACCGTCTGGTGGTGGATCTTGAGCAGCAGCGTATTTCAACGAGTAATGGCAGCGTCTCCTATCCCTTCGAGATCGACGCCTTCCGCAAATACTGCCTGATGAACGGGCTTGACGATATCGGCCTGACGCTGCGCCACGCAGACGACATCCGCGCCTTCGAAGAGCGTCATCTGGCGAACCAGCCCTGGCTGGCCAACGTCATTTAAGAACCCACCATGAAAATTGCAATCCTCCCGGGCGACGGCATCGGCCCGGAAATCGTGGCGCAGGCAGTCAAGGTACTGAATGTGCTGGACGAGAAATTCGAACTGGAAACCGCGCCGGTAGGCGGTGCAGGTTACGCCGCGCACGGCCACCCGCTGCCCGAAGGCACGCTGGCGCTGGCCAAGGCGGCCGACGCGGTGCTGTTCGGTGCCGTCGGCGACTACCAGTACGACGGCCTGGAACGCGCGCTGCGCCCGGAGCAGGCCATCCTCGGCCTGCGCAAGAACCTGGGCCTGTTCGCCAACCTGCGTCCGGCCATCCTCTACCCGGAACTGGCCGGCGCCTCCACGCTCAAGCCTGAAGTGGTGTCCGGCCTGGACATCCTGATCATCCGCGAACTGACCGGGGACATCTACTTCGGCCAGCCGCGCGGCGTGCGCGAGTGCCCGGACGGCCCGTTCAAGGGCCAGCGCGAAGGCTACGACACCATGCGCTACGCCGAAGGCGAAATCCGCCGCATCGCCCACGTGGCCTTCCAGGCCGCGCAAAAGCGCGACAAGCGCCTGACCAGCGTGGACAAGGCCAATGTGCTGGAAACCTTCCAGTTCTGGAAAGACATCGTCATCGACGTCCACAAGGAGTATCCGGACGTGGCGCTGGAGCACATGTACGTCGACAACGCCGCCATGCAGCTGGTGCGCGCGCCGAAGAAATTCGACGTCATCGTCACCGGCAATATGTTCGGCGACATCCTGTCGGACGCGGCGGCCATGCTGACCGGTTCGATCGGCATGCTGCCGTCGGCTTCGCTGGACGCCAACAACAAGGGCCTGTACGAGCCGTCGCATGGTTCCGCGCCGGACATCGCAGGCAAAGGCATCGCCAATCCGCTGGCGACCATCCTGTCCGCAGCCATGATGCTGCGCTTCTCGCTGAACCGCGCCGAGCAGGCCGAGCGCATCGAGAACGCCGTCAAGAAAGTGCTGTCGCAAGGCTTGCGCACCGTGGACATCTATGAAGCTGGCACCACGAAGGTCGGCACGGAACAAATGGGCGATGCCGTCGTGGCAGCGCTGGCAAACTAACAGCCTGGGGGCGGCCCGTCGGGTCTGACCCCCGGTTCAAATATTCAAGGGATAGCAAAATGAAACTCGTAGGTCTGGTAGGTTGGCGCGGCATGGTCGGTTCGGTCCTGATGCAGCGCATGCAGGAAGAGGGCGATTTCTCCCACATCGAGCCGGTGTTTTTCACCACCTCCAACACCGGCGGCAAAGCGCCGGCGATGGCCAAGAATGAAACCGTGCTGAAGGACGCCACCAATATCGACGAACTGAAGCGCTGCGAGATCATCATCTCCTGCCAGGGCGGCGACTACACCTCGGAAGTGTTCCCGATACTGCGCGCGGCCGGCTGGAACGGCTACTGGATCGACGCGGCCTCCACGCTGCGCATGGAAAAGGACGCCGTCATCGTGCTGGACCCGGTCAACCTGAACGTCATCAAGGACGCCATGTCCAAGGGCGTGAAGAACTTCGTCGGCGGCAACTGCACCGTGTCGTGCATGCTGATGGGCCTGGGCGGCCTGTTCAAGCACGACCTGGTGGAGTGGATGACCTCGATGACCTACCAGGCGGCGTCGGGCGGCGGCGCGCAGCACATGCGCGAACTGCTGACCCAGTTCGGCACCATCAACGCCGCCGTGCGTCCGCTGCTGGACAACCCGGCTTCGGCGATCCTGGAAATCGACCGCCAGGTGCTGGCCACCCAGCACGGCTATTCGGCCGACGAGATCAAGCAGTTCGGCGCGCCGCTGGCCGGCAACCTGATCCCGTGGATCGACAAGGACCTGGGCAACGGCCAGTCGAAGGAAGAGTGGAAGGGCGGCGCCGAGACCAACAAGATCCTGGGCCGCGGCCTGGACTTCGGCAGCGCCCCGATCCCGGTCGATGGCCTGTGCGTGCGCATCGGCGCCATGCGCTGCCACTCGCAAGCGCTGACCATCAAGCTGAAGAAGGACGTGCCGCTCGATGAAGTAAACGACATCATCGCCGGCGACAACCAGTGGGTGAAGTTCGTGCCGAACACGCGCGAAGCGTCGGTGCGCGACTTGTCGCCGGCCGCCGTCACCGGCAGCCTGACCATCCCGGTCGGCCGCGTGCGCAAGATGAGCATGGGCGGCGAGTACCTGTCCGCCTTCACCGTGGGCGACCAGCTGCTGTGGGGCGCGGCCGAGCCGCTGCGCCGCATGCTGCGCATCGTGCTGGATAAGTAATCCGCGCTAATCCCCAGTCATCCGCGGTAATTTTCCGCGGGCTGTGCAAAAGGGCGATTTCATAGGGAAATCGCCCTTTTTTCTTGGCATCAAACTATGAATTCAGCACAGAGGTGACAGATGCGGCGGCAAAGCTTGCATGCTATTGCCCATGGTGATATGTTGGTATATCTCGGAAAGCAACTTTTCCGCTCACCACACACGCCCACGACACTATGCATGTACATCGCCGCTCCAAGACCGTTACGTTCGCGTTGAAAACACTCGCCGGCGCTGTCGCCTGTGCGGTGCTGCTGTCCCCGGCAGCCAACGCAGCCGGGCTGGGCAAGCTGACCGTGCTGTCGTCGCTGGGCCAGCCGCTGCGCGCCGAGATCGAGCTGACCGCCGTCACGCCGGAGGAAGCGTCCGGCCTGGCCGCCAAGCTGGCCCCGGTGGATGCCTTCCGCCTTGCCAATATCGAATTCAACCCGGCCCTGCTGTCGCTGCGCTTCGAAGTGGACCAGCGCAATGGCCGCCAGTTCATCCGCGTCAGCTCCACCCAGCCGGTCAACGAGCCTTTCGTCGACATGCTGCTCGAGCTGAGCTGGACCGGCGGACGCCTGGTGCGCGAATACACCTTCCTGCTGGACCCGGCCGAGCTGCGCAGCACCCAGCCGGCGCAGGTCGCCGCCCCGGTCGACGTGCCGGGCCGCGCCGCCGCACCGTCGGCCGCCGCCCTGGCGGCAGTGGCGCGCGCCCAGAACCAGGCCCAGGCAGGCGCCGCGCCGGCGCCCGCGGCCCGCCCCGCGCCAGCGCCGCGCGAGCCGGCCGCCGATGGCGACAAGGCATACCGCGTCAAGCCGGGCGACACGCTGGGCCGCATCGCCTCGCGCCTGAAGCCGGCCGACGTCTCGCTGGACATGATGCTGGTGGCGCTGTACCGCGCCAATCCGGAAGCCTTCGTCGGCAACAATATGAACCGCCTGAAGTCGGGCCAGATCCTGGCGGTGCCGGACTCGGACGCCATCAAGGGCGGCGCCGACCAGGGCGAAGCGCGCGGCGTGGTGGTGGCCCACGCGGCCGATTTCAACGCCTACCGCGCCAAGCTGGCCGGCCAGGTCTCGGCCAGCACGCCAGCCAAGGCCCCGGAAACCAGCCAGAGCGCGGGCGGCAAGATCACCGCCAAGGTGGAAGAACGTCCGACCGCCGTCACCGAATCGAAAGACCAGCTCAAGCTGTCCAAGGCTGCCGGCGCGCCGGCCGAAGGCAGGACCGCGACCGCGGGCGAGGAAGACAAGATCGCCCGCGAAAAGCAGGTGGCCGAGGCCAACGCCCGCGTCAAGGAACTGGAGAAAAACGTCGCCGACCTGGAAAAGCTGATGGCGGTCAAGAGCAAGACCATGGCCGAGAAGCAGCAGACGGCCGCCGCGCCGGCCGCCACGGAGCCTGCGCCTGCCGCGGCTGCCCCGCTCTCCGCCGCGCCCGCTGCGCCGGCGCCCAAGCCGAAAGCGCCGGTGGCGCCGCCGCCGATTGCCGAGCCGGGCGTGATGGATATCCTCATGGAAAATATCCAGGCCATCGGCATTGCGCTGGCTGCCTTGCTGGCTGGCGCCGGCTATATCCTGGCGCGCCGCCGCAAGCAGGAGCAGGCCGCCGCGCCGGGCAGGCCGGAAATCAGCGTGCTGGGCGACCCCGGCGCGCAGGCCCAGCCGTTGATCGCCGAAACCGGCGGCCAGAGCGTGGACACCAACAACAGCGTGTTCAACTCCAATTTCGCGCCGTCGGCCAGCCAGCTCGACACCAATGAAGTCGATCCGGTGGCCGAGGCCGACGTCTACATCGCCTACGGCCGCGACGCGCAGGCCGAGGAGATCCTGAAGGAGGCGCTGCGCACCCACCCCGAGCGCCACCCGGTGCGTCTGAAGCTGATGGAGATCTTTGCCAACCGCAAGGACGCGCGCTCCTTCGAAATGCAGGCCAGCGAGCTGTATGCGATGACCAAGGGCGAGGGCGAGGAATGGGAGCAGGCTGCGGCGCTGGGCCAGAGCATCGATCCGCTCAATCCGCTGTACGCGCATGCGTCCGGCACCGGTGGCGCCGGTGCGGCCGTGGCAGGCGCGGCCACAGGCTTAGCCGCTGCCGGCGCTGCGGCCGCCAGCGCGCCGGACGTGGACGACTTCGCCAGCATGTTCGCCGAGCCGCCAGCGGCCGCACCCGCCACGCAAGCGCCGTCCGCCGCCGATTTCAGCGGCCTGGACCTGGATCTGAGCCTGGACGCGGCCGCCGGCGCGCCGGCTACGGCGGTGCCGGAACCGGTTGCCGAATCGAATCTGATGGACTTCGACTTGGACCGCGACGCCACCGCGCTGCCGTCCTTGGACGCGCCGGCCGCCACCACGGCGCCGACGCCGGCCTCGGTGGCCGCAGCCGCCGACGCCGACCATTTCCTGGACTTCGACCTGGGCGGCCTGAGCTTCGAGCCGGTCCCTGCCGCGGCACCGGCGATCGAAATGCCGGCGCCAGCGGAAGAGCCGGCCATCGTGGCCGAGGCGCTGCAGCCGACAGCCGACAGCGCCGAGCCGTTCGACTTCGCCTTCGACCTGGACCCGCCGGCCAAGGCTGCGGGGCCGGCGCAGGACAGCCCGGCGGCGGCCCCGGGCACACCGCCGGCCGAGGCCAAGGCGGCAGATTTCAGCATGGACTTCGGCCTCGACCTGCCAGCCTCCGCCGGTGCGCCGGTCACGGCTCCTGGCGCGCCGGCCGACCCGCTGGCCGAACTGGACATGATGGACTTCAAGCTGCCGGACGAGCCGGCCCCGGCGCCGACGGCCGCCCCGGCTGCCGGCGGCGCACTGTCCATGGACGACTTCGACATTCCCGGCCTGGCCGACGCCAGCGCCACCCCGGCGCCCGCTGCCGCGCCATCGGCTCCGGCCGCACCGGAGTTCGACCTGTCCGGCATCGACCTGGACCTGCTGGGCAGCGCCGCCACCAAGAGCCCGCTGGCCGGCGACGACGACATGTCGGCCATGCACATGGAAATGGACACCAAGCTGGACCTGGCGATTGCCTACCAGGAGATCGGCGACAAGGAAGGCGCGCGCGAGCTGCTGGACGAAGTGATCCGCGGCGGCAGCGACGACCAGGTGGCACGCGCCAGTTCCATGCGGGCCTTGCTGGGCTAGGCAGCCGGCGGGGGCGGCAAGCCGCCCCTTGCCTCGGCGGGTATAATGCGGCGAGGCACACAACATACAGAGCAGCAATTGAAACGCATCGCATTAGGAGTCCAGTACGACGGCACGGCCTGGCAAGGCTACCAGACCCAACCCTGCGGCAACACCGTGCAGGACCAGCTGGAGCAGGCGATCGAACGCTTCGCCACCGTGCCGCTGGCCACCACCTGCGCCGGCCGCACCGACGCCGGGGTCCATGCGCTGGGCCAGGTGGTGCACTTCGACACCGAACTGAACCGCGAAATGCATGCCTGGGTGCGCGGCATCAACGCCTTCCTGCCGGACTCCATCGGCGTGCGCTGGGCCAAGGAACTGCACCAGGTGGTGCCCTACGACCCGGCCGCAGCGGCGGACTCGCCGCCGCCGCACACCGCGCAGGACTTCCACGCCCGCTTCAGCGCGCGTTCCCGCACTTACCACTACCTGCTGCACAACCACCAGGTGCGCTCGCCGCTGCTGGCCGGCCGCGCCGGGTTCACGCACCGCCCGCTGGACGTGGAGCGCATGCGCGCCGCCGTGCCCGCGCTGATCGGCGAACACGACTTCACCACGTTCCGCGCCGCGCACTGCCAGGCCAAGACGCCGGTCAAGCAGATGCACGAGATCCGCATCGAGCGGCATGGCGACCTGATCGTGTTCACCTTGCGCGCCAGCGCCTTCCTGCACCACATGGTGCGCAACCTGGTGGGCTCGCTGGTCTACATCGGCGCCGGGCGCGAGGAGCCGGAATGGCTGGGCCGGCTGCTGGCGCTGAAGGACCGTTCCAAGGCCGCGCCCACGTTCATGCCCGACGGCCTGTACCTGGCCGACATCGAATACGACGCCAAGTGGGAACTGCCGCAAGAGCGTGCGCGCCCGCTGCCGTGGTTCTAAAAGGATAAGCCCATGCACCGTACCCGCATCAAGATTTGCGGCCTGACCCGCGAGCAAGACGTGGCCGCCGTGGTCGCCGCCGGCGCCGACGCCGCCGGTTTCGTGTTCTACGACAAGAGCCCGCGCTATGTCACGCCGCAGCGCGCCGCCGAATTGATCGCGGGCCTGCCGCCCTTCGTCACCGCCACCGGCCTGTTTGTCAACGCCACGCCGGAGCAGGTGGCCGAGGCGGTGCGCATCGCCCCGGTGGGCTTGCTGCAGTTCCACGGCGATGAGACGGCCGGGCAGTGCGCGGCCGCCGCCGAATTGGCAAACCGCCCCTATTTGCGGGTATTTCGCGTCAAACCCGACACTACGCCGGACGATTTGCTAGAATACGAAACACAATGCCGCGCATCCAGCAGGCTGTTTTCGGGCCTGTTGCTCGATACCTGGGTGGATGCCTACGGCGGCGCAGGAAAGGTTTTCGATTGGTCACTCGTTCCAAAAGATCTCGCGCATCGGGCCGTTTTGAGTGGTGGCTTGAGCGTACTCAACGCGACTGGCGCGGTGGCTCAGCTACGCCCCTACGCGGTTGACATCAGCAGTGGTGTCGAAGCGTCCAAGGGCATAAAAGACGCCCACCAGATCGCCGCCTTCGTGCGCGCGGTGCGTGCGGCCGATGCCACCTTTGAGAGAGATCCGCACCATGAAAGACCAAGTTCCTAACGCCCTGTTTCACGCCCACGATTACCATCTGCCGGACGCCAAGGGCCATTTCGGCCCGTACGGCGGCGCCTTCGCGGCCGAAACCCTGACCTTTGCGCTGGCCGAGCTGAACGCCGCCTACGAGCACTACAGCAAAGATCCCATCTTCCTCGACGAGTTCCGCTACGAGCTGAAGCACTTCGTCGGCCGTCCATCGCCGATCTACCACGCCAAGCGCTGGTCCGGGCAGGCCGGCGGCGCGCAGATCTACTTCAAGCGCGAAGACTTGAACCACACCGGTGCGCACAAGATCAACAACGTGATCGGGCAGGCGCTGCTGGCGCGCCGCATGGGCAAGCAGCGCATCATCGCCGAAACCGGCGCCGGCCAGCACGGCGTGGCCACGGCCACCATCTGCGCCCGTTTCGGGCTGGAATGCGTGGTCTACATGGGCAGCGAGGATGTCAAGCGCCAGGCCCAGAACGTGTACCGCATGAAGCTGCTGGGCGCCACCGTGGTGCCGGTGGAGTCCGGCTCCAAGACGCTGAAGGACGCGCTCAACGAAGCCATGCGCGACTGGGTCACCAACATTGAAAACACCTTCTACATCATCGGCACCGTGGCCGGCCCGCACCCGTACCCGATGCTGGTGCGCGACTTCCAGTCGGTGATCGGCGAAGAGTGCCTGGTGCAGATGCCGGAAATGACCGGCCGCCAGCCGGACTACGTGGTGGCCTGCATCGGCGGCGGCTCCAACGCCATGGGCATCTTCTACCCGTATATCGACCAGCAGCAGGTGCAGCTGGTGGGCGTGGAAGCGGCGGGCGAGGGGCTGGACAGCGGCAAGCACGCGGCCTCGCTGACCAAGGGCTATCGGGGTGTGTTGCACGGCAACCGCACCTATCTGCTGCAGGACCAGAACGGCCAGATCATCGAGACCCATTCCGTGTCGGCCGGGCTGGACTATCCGGGCGTGGGGCCGGAGCACGCCTACCTGAAGGATAGCGGGCGCGCGCAGTACGTGTCGATCACGGACGAGGAAGCGCTGCAGGCCTTCCACGACTGTTGCCACATCGAAGGCATCATCCCGGCGCTGGAATCGTCGCACGCGCTGGCTTACGCGGCCAAGCTGGCGGCCACGCTGCCGAAGGACAAGATCGTGCTGGCCAACCTGTCGGGCCGTGGTGACAAGGACATGCATACGGTAGCGGAGCGCATGGGGTTGAAGTTCGGCTAATGCCGGCTCGCCTTGTCCACGCTCACTACTTATAAGGAAATAACTATGTCCCGTATTGCATCCACTTTCGCCGCCCTGAAAGAACAGAAAAAAACCGCCCTGGTCACCTTTATCACCGCAGGCGACCCCGGCCCGGATGAAACCGTGCCGCTGATGCACGCCCTGGTGGCCGGCGGCGCCGACATCCTGGAGCTCGGCGTGCCGTTCTCCGACCCCATGGCCGAAGGCCCGGTGATCCAGCGCGCCTGCGAACGCGCGCTGGTGTTCGGCGTCGGCATCCGCGACTGCTTCGACTATGTACGCGAGTTCCGCCTGACCAACCAGACCACGCCGGTGGTGCTGATGGGCTATGCCAACCCGATCGAGCGCATCGGCCAGCAAAGCTTCATCGCGCAGTCGCTGGAAGCAGGCGCGGACGGCGCCATCGTGGTCGACTATCCGCCCGAGGAATGCGAGGACTTCGCCGCGCGGATGCGGGCGGCCGGGCTGGACCTGATCTTCCTGCTGGCGCCCACCTCGACCGAGGAGCGCATCGCCCAGGTGGCCAAGGTGGGTGGCGGCTTCAGTTACTATGTGTCGCTGAAAGGCGTGACCGGCGCCGGCAATATCGACACCGTGGAAGTGGCCGAGCGCCTGCAAGGCATCCGCAAGCATGTGCAGCTGCCGATCGGGGTCGGCTTCGGTATCCGCGACGGCGCCACCGCCCGGGCCGTGGCCGAGGTGGCGGACGCCGTCGTGATCGGCAGCCGCGTGATCCAGGAGATCGAGAACGCGCCGCAAGGCGGCGCGGCGGCTGCTGTTCAAGCCTTCGTTGCGGGCATCCGCACGGCGCTGGACGCCTGAAAATATCACGATCGTGCGCAAAGTTGTCCGGGTGTAAAGTTCGACAGTGGCGGCTAAAACGGCTACACTGCCGCCACTGAATTGTGCATTAGGAGAAATATATGAGCTGGTTGGAAAAATTGCTGCCACCGCGCATCCAGCGTTCCGAAGCTGCCGCACGCAAGACCATGCCCGAAGGCCTGTGGGTGAAATGCCCGTCGTGCGAAGCCGTTCTGTACCGTACCGACCTGGAATCGAACCTGCACGTGTGCCCCAAGTGCGACCACCACATGCGCATCCGCGCCCGCGAGCGCCTGGACGGCCTGCTGGACGCGGGCGGCCGCTATGAAATCGGCCAGGAAACGCTGCCGGTCGACACGCTCAAGTTCAAGGACAGCAAAAAGTACCCTGACCGCCTGAAGCAGGCCATGGAAGCGACCGGCGAGACCGATGCGCTGATCGTCATGGGCGGCGCCATCATGAGCCTGCCGGTCGTGGTGGCGTGCTTCGAGTTCGAATTCATGGGCGGCTCCATGGGTTCCGTGGTCGGCGAGCGCTTTGCGCGCGGCGCCCAGGTGGCCCTGGAACAGAAAGTGCCGTTCATTTGCATCACCGCCACCGGCGGAGCGCGCATGCAGGAAGGCCTGCTGTCGCTGATGCAGATGGCGAAAACAACTTCCATGCTGACCAAGCTGTCCGAGAAGAAGCTGCCGTTCATCTCGGTGCTGACCGATCCGACCATGGGCGGCGTGTCCGCCTCCTTCGCCTTCATGGGCGACGTGGTGATCGCCGAGCCGAAAGCGCTGATCGGCTTTGCCGGCCCGCGCGTGATCGAGAACACCGTGCGCGAGAAGCTGCCAGAAGGCTTCCAGCGCGCCGAGTTCCTGGTGCAGAAGGGCGCCGTCGACATGATCGTCGACCGCCGCAAGATGCGCGAAGAAATCGCCCGCCTGCTGGCGCTGCTGCAAAGCCAGGCTGTCGAAGTACTGGCCTAAGAAACACCCGGGGCAGGGTCCAGCGGACCCGCCCCACCTCCCGCCTGGAATGCCTCCCCGATGTCTACTCTCCCGACTACTCTGCCCGAATGGCTCGCGCTGATCGAATCGCGCCACGCCGTCACTGAAATCAACATGGGCCTGGACCGCGTGCGCGCCGTCAAGGAACGCATGGCGCTGGCCTTCAGCTGCCCGGTCATCATGGTGGCCGGCACCAACGGCAAGGGTTCCACTTGCGCCATGCTGGAATCGATCCTGCTGCGCGCCGGCTACAAAGTGGGCTTGTACATCAAGCCGCACTTCCTGGACTTCAACGAGCGCGCGCGCGTCAATGGCGACCTGGCCAGCGATGCGGCTCTGGTGGCCAGCTTCAACGTGGTGGAGGCCGCGCGCGGCGACACCATGCTGACCTATTTCGAGTTCACCACGCTGGCCATCATGCACCTGCTGGCCAACGCCGGACTGGACGTGGCGATCCTGGAGGTGGGCCTGGGCGGCCGCCTGGACGCGGTCAACGTGATCGACGCCGACGTGTCCATCGTCACCAGCGTGGATATCGACCATACCGACTACCTGGGCGACAACCGCGAGCAGATCGGCTACGAGAAGGCCGGCATTTTCCGCTCCGGCAAGCCGGCCATCTGCAGCGACCCGGTGCCGCCGAAGTCGCTGATCGACTACGCCGAGGGCATCGGCGCCGACCTGTGGCTGATGGGGCGCGATTTCAACTATTCCGGCGACAAGCAGCAGTGGAACTACGGCGGCCGCTCGCAGCGCCGCAACTCGCTGGCATACCCCAGCCTGCGCGGCGCCAACCAGCTGCTGAACGCGTCGGCCGTGCTGGCCGCGCTGGAAGCGCTGAAGATTGCGCTGCCGGTGGGCGCGCAGGAAGTGCGCACCGGTCTGGTGACGGTGGAATTGCCGGGTCGCTTCCAGGTGCTGCCGGGCCGCCCGACCGTGATCCTGGACGTGGCGCACAATCCGCACGCCGCGTCCGCGCTGAACCAGAACCTGGGCAATATGGGCTACCACCCGTACACCTTCGCGGTGTTCGGCTCGATGCACGACAAGGATATCGACGGCGTCATCAAGGCCATGTCCGAACACGTGGACCATTGGTGCCTGACCACGCTGCCGTCGCCGCGTTCGGCGAGCGGCTCCGAACTGGCCGCCAAGGTGCAGCTGATCCAGGAAGACAAGCCGGAACGCACGGTGCATATATTCGACGATCCGGCACAAGCTTTTGCAAATGCGATGAGTCGTGCCAGCGAGAATGATAGAATTGTGGTCTTCGGATCTTTCCTGACCGTTGCCGGCGTCATGGCAGCGCGAAAATCCGCACTTCACTGACATCACCGACTGAAATCACGCATGGGCTTGTTCTCGAAACTCAGTAAAAACAAGCAGGAAGCCGCTGGCCAGGACAGCGGCTATTACACCAGCGCAGCCGACACGGCCGCGCTGGAGCGGGCCAAATCCAAGCGTGCCAGCGCCGCCGACCGCAACACCGACGGCGTGCGCCGCCAGCGCGACAAGGATGGCGCTGCCGATCCGGTCTTGCCTGAAAAGAAACGCGCTCGCCGCCGCCTGGTGGGCGCGATCGCGCTGGCGCTGGCGGTTGCCGTCGGCTTGCCGATGCTGCTGGACTCCGAGCCCAAGCCGCTGGCGTCGGACATCGCGATCCAGATTCCTGCCAAGGATAAGCCGGCCGACACCGTGCCGGCGGCCGCCGCTGCCACCGGAGCCGCGGCGCAGCCGTCCGCCGTGAATGCCGCCGACGCGCTCGACAAGAGCGAGGAAATTGTCAAGGAAGCACTGCCCGCCAAGCCGGCTGCCGCCGCCACCCCTGCCCATCCTGTCGCGATGCGCGCCCCGGTTGCCCCCGTCACCGCGCCGGTGGCCGCCGCCGCACCGCAGGTGACCGAGCTGAAACCGCATGCCGAGCTGGCCAAGCCGCCGAAGGACAGCGTCAAGGAAAGCCTGAAGGAAAGCAGCCGCGCCGCTGAAGCCAAGCTGGAAGCGGAAGCCAAGGCCAAAATGGAGGCGAAAGCCAAGGCCGACGCCAAGGCCAAGGCCGAGGAAATCCGGCACGCCAAGGCCGAGGCGGACGCCAAGGCCAAAGCGGAGCATGACGCCAAGCGCGCCAAGGCGGAAGCCGATGCCAAGCACCCGGACGCCAAGCCGAAAACGGAAGACGCCGCGCGCGCCATGGCCATCCTGGAAGACAAGCCGTCGGACACCAAATATCTGGTGCAGGTGGCTGCCGTGGCGACGCAGGAAAAAGTGGACGAGCTGCAAGGCAAGCTGAAGGAAGCCGGCATCAAGTCCTTTACGCAGAAGGTGACCACCGCCAGCGGCGCCTTGACCCGTATCCGCGTCGGCCCGTTCCCCAACAAAGAGGAAGCCGAAAAAGTGCGCGCCAAGCTGAGCAAGATCGGCCTGAGCAGCTCCCTGGCCACCTCCTGAGCTGATGCTGGGCTGACGTGACGCTATTCGATTACCTGGTGATATTCGTGCTGATCGCCTCCGTTGTCATCAGCACCCTGCGCGGCCTGGTCAAGGAAATGATTTCATTGGCCAGCTGGATCGTTGCCTTCGTGGTGGCCAACGCCTATGGCGCGGATCTGGCAAAGTTGTTGCCGGAACTGGTGCCGGGCGAGGTGGTGCGCCTGATCCTGGCCTTTATCGTGCTGTTCATCGGCGTGCGCATCCTGATGGGGCTGCTGGGCATGGCAGTCGATGCGTTGATCAAAGCAGGTGGCTTGAGCCTGGCGGACCGGGGCCTGGGCGGCCTGTTCGGCCTGGGGCGTGGCCTTGTAATCGTGCTGGCCGCCGTCATCTTGTGCGGGATGACCACGATACCGCAGCAGGATTTCTGGAAGAACGCGCTATTGAGTCCGCTCGCGGAGACCGGGGCGCGCACCGTGAAACCTTTCCTGCCCGCTGCCTTCGCGCAGCATGTGCAATTTTAGAATTCTTTAAATCCGTAGTACCAGTCCAGGAGCACTACCATGTGTGGCATCGTCGGCGTCGTATCCCATCAACCCGTCAACCAAATGCTGTATGACGCCTTGCTGCTGCTGCAGCATCGCGGCCAGGACGCGGCGGGCATCGCGACCAATCACAGCAGCATGTTTTCCATGCACAAGGCCAATGGCCTGGTGCGTGACGTTTTCCGCACCCGCAATATGCGTTCGCTGCAAGGCAATTCGGGTATCGGCCACTGCCGCTATCCGACCGCCGGCTCGTCCAGCGAAGAAGAAGCGCAGCCGTTCTATGTCAACGCGCCGTTCGGCATCACGCTGGCGCACAACGGCAACTTGACCAACTGGGAACAGCTGAAGCTGGAAATGTTCAAGAACGACCGCCGCCACATCAACACGGACTCCGATTCGGAAGTGCTGCTGAACGTGCTGGCGCATGAAATCCAGACCGCCACCACCGGCCTGAACCTGGACCCGGACGCGATCTTCAAGGCCGTCACCGTGCTGCACCGCCGCGTCAAGGGCGGCTACGCCGCCGTGGCGCAGATCGCCGGCGTCGGCTTGCTGGCCTTCCGCGATCCGAACGGCATCCGTCCGCTGTGCCTGGGCATCAACGAAACCGAGCAGGGCACCGAGTACCTGATCGCTTCCGAATCGGTGGCGCTGGAAGGCATGGGCTTCCGCTTCGTGCGCGACGTGGAGCCGGGCGAGGCCATCTTCATCGACGCCGATAAGCAGCTGCACGCGCGCCAGTGCGCCGACAATCCGCAGCTCAATCCTTGCGTGTTCGAATTCGTCTACCTGGCCCGTCCGGACTCCGTGATCGACGGCGCCTCGGTGTACGCCACGCGCCTGAAAATGGGCGAGTACCTGGCCGACAAGATCAAGCGCGAAATCCCGGACGGCGAAATCGATGTGGTCATGCCGATTCCCGACTCCTCACGTCCGGCTGCGATCCAGCTGGCGCTGCGCCTGGGCGTGGAATACCGCGAAGGCTTCATCAAGAACCGCTACATCGGCCGCACCTTCATCATGCCGGGCCAGGCCGCGCGCAAAAAGTCCGTGCGCCAGAAGCTTAACGCGATTCCGCACGAGTTCAAGGGCAAGAACGTGCTGCTGGTGGACGACTCCATCGTACGCGGCACCACTTCGCGCGAGATCGTGCAGATGGCGCGCGACTCCGGCGCCAAGAAGGTGATCTTCGCTTCGGCTGCGCCGCCGGTGATCTATCCGAACGTATACGGCATCGACATGCCCACGCGCGACGAGCTGATCGCCTACGGCCGCACCACCGAGGAAGTGTGCAAGGAAATCACCGCCGACTACCTGGTGTACCAGGACATCGACGCGCTGAAGCAATCCATCACCGACGTTAATCCGAAGCTGACCAAGTTCGAAGCGTCGTGCTTCGACGGCATCTACGTCACCGGCGACGTGTCGCCGGACTACCTGGACAAGCTGGAGTACAACCGCCACAACCCGAAACCGGCTGCGGCGGAGGATACCGGCCGGACCCAGCTGAACTTGAACGCAGCGACCGCCGAAGGGTGATGTCGCAGCCCGGCGCCTGACGGCGCCGGGCTTTTTCTTAGCCTGAGATCATGACAGAAAAGAAAAATTACGGTTTCACCACCACCATTCTGCACAACGACCGCCAGAAGGGCATCGAGCACGGCTCGCTGCACAAGCCGGTGCACACGTCGGTAGCCTTCGGCTACGGCGACGCGCGCCAGCTGGCGTCAGTATTCCAGGGCAAGGAACCGGGCTTCCGCTACGGCCGCCAGGGCAATCCCACCGTGTCGGCGCTGGAAGACAAGGTCAACAAGATGGAGCAGGGCGTGGCCACCTTGTGCTTCGCCACCGGCATGGGCGCCATCGGCGCCGTGTTCCAGGCGCTGCTGCGCGCCGGCGACCACGTGGTATCGTCGTCCTTCCTGTTCGGTAACACCAACTCGCTGTGGCAGACCGTGGCGGGCCAGGGCGTGGCGGTCGATTTCGTCGATGCCACCGATGTCGCCAATGTGGCGGCGGCGATCCAGCCGAACACTCGCATCGTATTCGTCGAGACCATCGCCAACCCGCGCACGCAGGTGGCGGACCTGAAACGGATCGGCGAGCTGTGCAAAGAGCGCGGCATTCTCTATATCGTCGACAACACCATGACCACGCCTTATCTGTTCCTGCCGAAGGCGGTGCACGCCGGCCTGGTGGTCAACGCGCTGACCAAGTCGATCTGCGGGCATGGCAATGCGCTGGGCGGCAGCCTGACCGATACTGGCGCCTACGACTGGACCCAGTTCCCCAATATCTTCGAGAATTACAAGAAGGCCGCGCCGGCGCAGTGGGGCATCACGCAGATCCGTGCCAAGGGCCTGCGCGACTTCGGCGCGTCGCTGGGCCCGGAAGCGGCGCACCACATTGCCGTTGGCGCCGAAACGCTGGCCTTGCGCATGGAGCGCACTTGCGCCAACGCCAAGGCACTGGCCGAGCTGCTGGAATCGGACGAGCGCGTGGCGGCGGTGTACTACCCGGGCTTGAAGTCGCATCCGCAGCACGCCATTTCGGCGGAGCTGTTCCGCGCGCATGGTTCGCTGCTGAGCTTTGAACTGAAGGACGGCATCGATTGCTTCGATTTCCTGAACCGGCTGAAGCTGGCAGTGCCGGCCTCCAATCTGGGCGATACCCGCACGTTGATTATCCCGGTGGCGCACACCATTTTCTACGAGATGGGCGCTGAGCGCCGGGCGTCGATGGGGATTGCGGAATCGCTGATACGCGTGTCGGTCGGCATCGAGGACACGGCGGATTTGCTGGAAGACTTCAGCTGCGCACTGGAAGCCTGCTAAGCCAGCGTTACCAGGGCTGCGCGCCTTCCATTCGATACGGATGGCGCCAGCCGGGCAGGGTGGCGATGCGCGCCAGCCAGGCTTGCACGTGCGGCGGGAAGCTGACGTTAGCCTGCTCTGGCCAGTACATATAGCCGCAGATGGAAAAATCGGCCATGCTGATGTTGTCGTCGAGCAGGAAGGCGCGGCCGTCGGACAGTTCGTCGTTCAAGCATTCGATGTCGGCGTCGAAGCGCTTGCGGAACCATGGCAGCACGGTGCCGGCGTAGGCTGCCGGATCGAATTTCTGGCCGTAGCGCAAGTGCGCCATCGAGAAGCCGATGCGGTTGGCTTCCCAGAACAGCCATTCACGCACGCGCTCCAGACGCTGCTGCGTTTCGCCGCCAAACGCTTTCAAGTGTTCCGCCAGGTGCAGCAGGATGGCGTTCGACTGCACATAGGCCTGGCCGTCATGCAGCAGCAGTGGCACTTCGCCGTATTTCGCCAGGCTGCGGAAGGGCTCGGGGCGCGCGGCGCGCTCCAGGCGCAGGTCAATCTCTTCATACTCGTGCGGCACCTTGGCCACTTCCATGGCCAGCTTCACCTTGTAGCTGTGGCCGGACTCGCAATTGCCGTAGAGTTTGAATGCGCCCATGCCGCTGTCCGCCGCCAGTGCCATCAGTGCCAGCTGCGCAGCAGGCCTACCGCCAAGCCTTCCAGCGCAAACTCATCGGCTTCCGGATTGACGGTGATTACTTTGAAATCCGGATTTTCAGGAAACAACTCGATGGTCGATCCGGTCTTCTGATAGCGCTTGACCGTCACTTCGTTGCCGATGCGGGCCACGACGATCTGGCCGTTCTTGGCGCTGTCCACCTTTTTGACGGCCAGCAGGTCGCCGTCCATGATGCCGATGTCGCGCATCGATTCGCCGCGCACCTTGAGCAGGAAGTCCGGCTTGGCGGAGAACAGGGCCGGGTCCACGCTGTAGCTGGTTTCCAGGTTTTCCTGGGCCAGGATGGGCGAGCCGGCGGCCACACGGCCGATCAGCGGCAACGACATCATGCTCGACGCGGCCGCAGCGGCAGCATTCGCCACCTTGGTGGCAGCGCTTTCCGCATGCACGCCCAGCAGGCGGATGCCGCGCGAGGTGCCGGCCGCGATCTCGATGGCGCCCTTGCGCGCCAGCGCCTGCAGGTGCTCTTCGGCGGCGTTGGCCGATTTGAAGCCCAGTTCGTTCGCGATCTCGGCGCGGGTGGGCGGGAAGCCCGTATTGTCGATGGCATCCTTGATCAGATTAAGGATTTGTTCCTGGCGTGCAGTGAGCTTGATCATGGTGCTTTTTCGCTCGGAGAGCTGTGGATATAGACAGACTGTATTTTTGTACAGTGTGGGCGCTAATGCAAGGGATTTTGTTGAAGTGCGCGAAATATTTTCACTCCATCGGCTGAATTAGCTCGTTCAGGTCGGCCGCCTGCAGTATTTTGTCCTCCAGCGCTGTCAGTTCCGCTGGCCCCGCCGTGGCGAGCAATTGTTCTGCATGCGGCGTGAGCGAGCCGAATCGCAACAGCAGCAGCTTGCGTACCACCGCGCGTCTGCCTTCTTTGCGCCCCTCTTCACGCCCCTCTTCACGACCCTCTTCACGACCCTCTTCACGGCCCTCTTCACGGCCCTCTTCACGGCCCTCTTCACGGCCCTCTTCACGGCCCTCTTCACGGC
>NZ_BAAKJE010000177.1:0-1957 GCF_059704565.1 Massilia sp. NBRC 108631 | reverse complement strand
AGCCTCCCGTGGTGCAGCCTCCCGTGGTTCAGCCTCCCGTGGTGCAGCCTCCCGTGGTTCAGCCTCCCGTGGTGCAGCCGCCCGTGGTTCAGCCTCCCGTGGTGCAGCCACCCGTGGTTCAGCCTCCCGTGGTGCAGCCGCCAGTCGTGCAGCCACCGTCGATCAAGGCAACGCTGACGCAGGCGTCAGACAACGGCGCCAACGCCAGCGACGGAGTGACCAGCCTTGTGCGGCCCGAATTTTCCATCGCCGCAGGCAGCTACCTGAGCGAAGGCGGCTCGGTGCGGCTTGTGCGTCCGGACGGCCAGGTGGCCGGCAGCAGCGTCATCACGGCGGCGGACGCGCAGTCCGGCAGCATCACCGTGGGTACAGCGCAACTGGACGACGGCGTCTATCAATTCGTCAGCAAGATCCTCGACAGCAGCGGCAAGGTGGTGGCCTCCTCGATCGTCAACGTCACCATCGTCACCGACATCGACGGTGTCGCGCCGTCGGTCGAGATGGCTGCCAACGGCGGCGACTTCAATCATGATGGCGTGGCAGACTGGCAGCAGCACACCGTGGCCCAAATGCCGCTTGCGTCGCTGGCCGATTTCCTGGCGGGCAAGAATGCGGCGGCATCGTCATTCGGCGCCATCCTGGCTGGCGATGTCCATGCCGGCCAGCCAGGCGGCGGCGTTCAGCTGAGCACAGGCGCCCAGTTGCTTGACCTGAGCCTGAGCGCAGCGCCTGCGGCCCTGCCGGACAATCTGACCCAGGCCTCCCCCATGTTCAACTTTTCCGTTACATCCGAAAGCGGCGCCGCGCCGCTGGCCGACATGGACGCGTCGCGCGAAGGCCTGCAGACTCGGGTGGTGATCGACCTGGCGTCAGGCGGCGTGCTGTCCAACGACTTCATGAAATGGGACCAGCAAAATCAGCGCTGGTACAGTTTCCTGGACGACGGCCGCCTTGACACCTACGACAACGGCGCCACACTGCTTGACACCAACCGCGACGGGCGTACCGACCGTATCGTCATCACCCTGACCGACGGCGGCTGGGGCGACGAGGACGGCGTTGCCAATGGCACCATAGTCGATCCCGGCATGCTGGCCTACAGCATGGACCCGCAGCGCGCGCCCGTATACAGCGTGCTGCTGTCCACCGGCGACCGCTACTACAGCGCCCATGCGGCCGACGCCGCACGCATGGCGGCGGGTTCGGGCAACGTGTTCGAAGGCGTACGCTTCGACGGGCTCGATGCCAGCCTTGGCGGCCGCCACGTTGGAGCCTATTTCCAGCCCTGCACGCGCGACTGGGCATTCGCGGCCGATGGCGAGAGCCTGCCTTACGCGTGCTACGGCAAGGTAGTCACGGAAACCGGCTTTTCCGCTGCGGCCGTTGGCGTGAGCGAGAGCGACTATCATCTTTATAAGAACGCACGCGGACTGACGCAATATGCCACCACCGCAGAAGCACAAGCCATGCAATTGCAGGCGGCAGGCTACAGCGACCTGGGCGCCAGGTTCAGCACCACCGCGCACAATGCCTTCAGCTTTGACGCCGAAGGCTACCTGCTGGCCAACAAAACAAGCACGGCGGTTCAGCACCTAGTGCTATCGTTGGCAGCACAGTACGGCTCCACGTCCGACGCTGGATTTATCGACGCGGTGGAGCAGGACTACCTGGCCCAGGTGCAGCTTGTCGGCACCGTGCATGCCGGCAGCGCCACGGCGGCCGATCTCAACGCGGCATTCGGTACATCTTTTGCTTGAAAACGCGGAGGATACAGATGACATATGCTTTTGCAGCGGCGCTGCTCGCAGTGGGAATCATGGCCGAGGCGGCGGCCGCAGAGGCGCCCGGCTATTACATCGGCGCGCACGCGGGGCGCAACAATCCGGACGGCTGGCGGCCCAGCGTCGACCTCGGCGCCGGCACCGCATTCGAAGGAGAAGCCACTCTGCGCCGCGGC
>NZ_BAAKJE010000176.1:0-229 GCF_059704565.1 Massilia sp. NBRC 108631 | reverse complement strand
CGCAGTGGACGGCGCCTTCCTGATGCCAGTGGAAGACGTGTTCTCGATCTCGGGCCGCGGCACCGTGGTGACCGGTCGCGTTGAGCGCGGCATCATCAAGGTCGGCGAAGAGATCGAAATCGTTGGTATCACCGACACCGTGAAAACCACCTGCACCGGCGTGGAAATGTTCCGCAAGCTGCTGGACCAGGGTCAGGCCGGCGACAACGTTGGTCTGCTGCTGCGCGGC
>NZ_BAAKJE010000175.1:0-229 GCF_059704565.1 Massilia sp. NBRC 108631 | reverse complement strand
CGCAGTGGACGGCGCCTTCCTGATGCCAGTGGAAGACGTGTTCTCGATCTCGGGCCGCGGCACCGTGGTGACCGGTCGCGTTGAGCGCGGCATCATCAAGGTCGGCGAAGAGATTGAAATCGTTGGTATCACCGACACCGTGAAAACCACCTGCACCGGCGTGGAAATGTTCCGCAAGCTGCTGGACCAGGGTCAGGCCGGCGACAACGTTGGTCTGCTGCTGCGCGGC
>NZ_BAAKJE010000174.1:0-32143 GCF_059704565.1 Massilia sp. NBRC 108631 | reverse complement strand
GGATTGCCGGCCAGGCCGGCAATCGACGCGATGTTGATGATGCGCCCATACTTGCGCGGAATCATGGAGCGCTTGCCCACCGCCTGCGACACCAGGAAAATGCTGCGGATGTTCAGGTTCATCACCTTGTCCCACGCTTCCAGTGGGTAGTCTTCGGCCGGCGCGCCCCAGGTGGCGCCGGCATTATTGACCAGGATGTCGATATGGCCGCCCAGCTTTTCCATTGCCGCGTCCACCAGCGGGCCGACGGCGGCTTCCTTGCCCAGGTCCGCCGCGATGGCGTAGGCGGTCACGCCATGCTTGGCCAGGATGGCCACGGCTTCGTCCAGGTCTGCCTGCTTGCGCGAGGACAGCACCACCTTGGCGCCCTGCTCGCCCAGCGCCAGCGCCATTTGCAGGCCCAGGCCGCGCGAGCCGCCGGTTACCAGTGCGGTTTTGCCTTGCAGGCTGAATAGTTCTTGGGTAGTACGCATATCGTTGGTCTCCTGCTGAGATTAAAATTTAAAACCACGCATCCTGCATGTCGAGCGTGGTCGTGTCTATACTTTCCAGCAAATCCAGCTGCTGCTGCACTTTGGGCAGCTCCCAGCGGAAGAAGTAGCGGCAGGCTTGCAGCTTGCCGTGATAGAAATTGGCGTCCTCTCCGGCAGCGCCTTCGGCCAGGCTGCGCGCGGCCACCACGGCCTGCTCCAGCCACATCCACGCCACCACGATGTGGCCCATGGCTTCCAGGTAGGTGCTGGCGTTGGCCAGGGTCTTGTTCATGTCGCCCGCCGCGTACAGGGCCTGCGTCACGTGGCTGGTGCGGCGCAGCGCGGCGGCCAATGCGTCCGCCTGCGCGCACAGTTCGGCCGACAGCGCGTGCTGCGGGTTGGCCGACGCGGCGCGGTCCACCGTCTTGCGCACTTCGCCTGCGAAGGCCTTGAACAGCGCGCCCTCCTGCATGGACACCTTGCGGCCCAGCAGGTCCAGCCCGTGGATGCCGTGCGTGCCTTCGTGGATGGCGTTCAGGCGGTTGTCGCGATAGAACTGCTCCACGTTGTATTCGCGGGTGTAGCCGTAACCGCCGTGCACCTGGATTGCCAGGCTGTTGGCCTCCACGCACCATTGCGAGGGCCAGGACTTGGTGATGGGCGTGAGGAAATCCAGCAGGCGGCCGGCATGCTCGCGCGCTTGCGGCGTGGCTGCCGTGTGCTGCTCGTCCACCAGGCGGGAGCTGTACAGCACCAGCGCCAGGGCGCCTTCGCAGTAGGCCTTCTGCGCCAGCAGCATGCGCCGCACGTCGGTGTGCGCAATAATGGGCAGCTGCGGCTGCGCCGGGTCCTTGGCGGCCGGGTGGCGGCCTTGCGGACGGTTGCGCGCGTAGTCCAGCGCGTGCAGGTAGCCGGTATAGCCCAGCACCGCCGCGCCCGCGCCCACGCCGATGCGCGCCTCGTTCATCATGTGGAACATATTGGCCAGGCCCTGGTGCGCATTGCCGACCAAGTAGCCGATGGCGCCGCCTTTGCCCTGCGGCTTGAACTTGCCCTCGCCGAAGTTGAGCAGGCAGTTGCTGGTGCCCCGGTTGCCCATCTTGTGGTTCAGGCCAGCCAGCACCACATCGTTGCGCTCGCCCAGCGTGCCGTCGTCGTTGACCAGGAACTTGGGCACGATGAACAGCGAAATGCCTTTCACTCCGGGAATCAGCTTGCCGTCCGGGCCGGGGATCTTGGCCAGCACCAGGTGCACGATATTGCCGGCCAGGTCATGCTCGCCGGCCGAGATCCACATCTTGTTGCCGGTCAGGCGGTACTGGCGCTCGCCTTCGGGACCGGGGGCTGGATCGGGTTCGGCGCGGGTGGTGATGTCGGACAGGCTGGAACCGGCCTGTGGCTCGGACAAGCACATGGTGCCGAAGTAGCGGCCCTCGAACATGGGCTGCACGAAGCGGCGCACCTGTTGCGGCGTGCCGGTCTTGAGCAGCGTATTGGCGTTGCCGATGGTGAGGAACAGATACGACGTGGTGGACACGTTGGCCGCCGTGAAGTACGCCGCCAGCACCTTCTCCACCGTCACCGGCAACTGCATGCCGCCCAGTTCATAGTCCTGGCCCGCCGCCATCAGGCCGGCGCCGACGTAGGCGTCCAGCGCGGCTTTCACTTCGGGGATGATCTTCACTTCCAGGCAGTGCTCGCCCGGCACCGTATGCGGTTCTTCCTGGTCGCTCTTCTTGTTGTGCGGCGCGAACAGGTCGGTGGCGATCTGCTCGGCCGTGTCGATGGCCGCGTTGAAGGTCTCGCGGCTATGGTCCTGGAAGCGCGGCCGCTGGTTTAGCGATTCCACGTCCAGCCATTCATACAACAGGAAATCGATGTCGCGCCGCGACAGGAGTTTGGATTGCATAGTAGTCTCGACGATCTAGTTATGAAACGGGCGCTTCTCCGAGCGCCCGTGCTTGCTGCTGTGCCGCCTTAGACGACCTCGAACAGGCCTGCCGCGCCCTGGCCGCCGCCGATGCACATGGTGACCACCACGTACTTCACGCCACGGCGTTTGCCTTCGATCAGCGCATGGCCGGTCAGGCGCGCGCCCGACACGCCGTACGGGTGGCCCACGGCGATGGCGCCGCCGTTCACGTTCAGGCGGTCCATCGGGATGCCCAGCTTGTCGGCGCAGTACAGCACCTGCACGGCGAACGCTTCATTGAGCTCCCACAGGCCGATGTCCTCGACTTTCAGGCCAGCCTGCTTGAGCAGCTTGGGAATGGCGAACACCGGTCCGATGCCCATTTCGTCCGGCTCGCAGCCGGCAACGGCGTAACCGCGGAAGATACCCAGCGGCTGCAGGCCCTTTGCTTCGGCCACTTTCGAATTCATCACGATGGCCACCGAGGCCCCGTCCGAGAACTGGCTGGCATTGCCTGCGGTGACCACGCCGCCCGGCATGGCGGTGCGGATCTTCGACACGCCTTCCAGTGTGGTGTCGGCGCGGATGCCTTCGTCGGCGGAAATCGTCACTTCGCGGCTCACCAGCATGCCGGTGGCCTTGTCGGCCACGCCCATCACGGTGGTCATCGGCACGATTTCGGCGTTGAACAAGCCGGCGGCCTGGGCGGCGGCGGCGCGCTGCTGGCTCTGCACGCCGTACTCGTCCTGGCGCTCCTTGCCGATGCTGTAACGCTTGGCCACGTTCTCGGCCGTTTGCAGCATGCTCCAGTAGATTTCCGGCTTGTTCTGCGACAGCCAGACTTCCTTATACATATGCAGGTTCATTTCCTGCTGCACGCAGGAGATCGATTCCACGCCGCCGGCGGCAAAAATGTCGCCCTGGCCGGCGATGATGGCCTGGGCGGCAGTGGCGATGGTTTGCAGGCCGGACGAGCAAAAACGGTTGACCGTCATGCCGGCGGTGGTCACCGGGCAGCCGGCCCGCAGCGCGATCTGGCGCGCGATGTTGCCGCCGGTGGCGCCTTCGGGGTTGGCGCAGCCGATCAGCACGTCCTCCACCTCGCCCGCCTCGATCTTGGCGCGGGCAATCGCCGCCTGCAGCGCGTGGCCGCCCAGCGTGGCGCCATGGGTCATGTTGAAAGCGCCTTTCCACGATTTGGCCAGGCCAGTACGGGCGGTCGAAACGATCACGGCATCAGTCATTTTCTGTCTCCAGGTTGGAAGTGTTGTAGTCGATGGATTGAGAATAGCATATTTTAGTACGGTCGTTCGCAAATTTATTCAAGCGGCGCGGCGTGTAAGTTCTGCGTAAGTTTGAAGCAAGCCTGACGTAAGGTTTCGCGTCCATAGTGCATTCAGGCTAATAAAGTAACAACTCGTTAGCTGTCGGGGTTTAATAATTATATGGAGACAATCATGGCAACAGCATCCGGCACCGCCAATGGCGCGCGCAACGTGGGCAAAGCAGCGCCCATGACGGCGGAAGAAAAGAAAGTTATCTTCGCGTCCTCACTAGGCACAGTATTCGAGTGGTACGATTTTTATCTGTACGGCTCGCTCGCATCCATCATCGCCAAGCAGTTCTTTATCGGCGACCCCACCACCACCTTCATTTTCGCACTTCTGGCCTTCGCCGCCGGCTTCATCGTCCGTCCATTCGGTGCGCTGGTATTCGGCCGCCTGGGCGACATGATCGGCCGTAAGTACACCTTCCTGATCACCATCCTGATCATGGGCTTGTCGACCTTCATCGTCGGCTTGCTGCCGGGCTACGCCGCAATCGGCATTGCCGCCCCCATCATCCTGGTCACGCTGCGCATTTTGCAAGGCCTGGCGCTGGGCGGCGAGTACGGCGGCGCGGCAACCTATGTGGCCGAGCACGCACCGCACGGCAAGCGCGGCCTGTTCACCGCCTGGATCCAGACCACCGCCACGCTGGGCTTCTTCCTGTCGCTGATGGTGATCCTGGGTACCCGCATGGCTACCGGCGAAGAAGCGTTCAACGCCTGGGGCTGGCGCATTCCCTTCCTGGTCTCCGTGCTGCTGCTGGGTATCTCGGTGTGGATCCGCCTGGCCATGAATGAGTCGCCTGCATTCGCCAAGATGAAAGCGGAAGGCAAGGTATCCAAGGCGCCGCTGAGCGAAGCCTTCGGCCAGTGGAAAAACGCCAAGATCGTGATCCTGGCGCTGATCGGCCTGACCATGGGCCAGGCAGTGGTGTGGTACACCGGCCAGTTCTACGCGCTGTTCTTCATGCTGCAAACCTTGAAGATCGACATCGCCACCGCCAACGTGCTGATCGCCATCGCCCTGCTGCTGGCTACGCCGTTCTTCATCTTCTTCGGCAGCCTGTCGGACCGCATCGGCCGCAAGTACATCATCCTCGGTGGCTGCGTGATTGCCGCCGCGACCTACTTCCCGCTGTTTAGCGGCCTGACCCACTACGGCAACCCTGCGCTGGAAACCGCGCTGAAAAATTCGCCAGTGGTGGTGGTGGCAGACCCTGCGTCCTGCCATTTCCAGTTCAACATGACCGGCACCAAGAAGTTCCCATCGTCGTGCGACATCGCCACCGCCATGCTGTCGGCTAACTCGGTGGCCTACACCCGCCAGGATGCGCCTGCCGGCACGGTTGCCACCATCAAGATCGGCGACAAGGAAGTGCCTTCCTTCAATGCGGTCATGACGCCTGACGGCCTGAACTTCAACGACGAAAGCAAAAAGCAGGAAACCGCCTTCAAGAAGGAAGCTGGCGCAGCGATCAAGGCCGCAGGCTACCCGGCCAAGGCCGATCCTGACCAGATCAACAAGCCGATGATGGTGCTGCTGCTGTTCATCCTGGTGCTGTACGTGACCATGGTGTACGGCCCGATTGCCGCCATGCTGGTGGAGATGTTCCCGACCCGCATCCGCTACACCTCCATGTCGCTGCCGTATCACATCGGTAACGGCTGGTTTGGCGGACTGCTGCCTACCACCGCTTTCGCGCTGGTGGCCTTCAAGGGCGACATCTACTACGGCCTGTGGTACCCGATCGTGATCGCGCTGGTCACGGTCGTCATCGGTACCCTGTTCGTCAAAGAGACCGTCCACAACGACATCTACGCAGCAGACTGATTACCCCAAGAAGGCGGGAGGCAACTCCCGCCGGCACGTTTGAAACCGCCTTCGGGCGGTTTTTTTTACGCAGCCCGCAGCGGTGGATGAACGCATTCGCGCAGCTGCGCGTCGCTCCATGGTTTGGGGAAGATGCGCTGCGCCGCGCCGCTGTTGAGGGCATCCAGCGCCTCGGCAAAGCCGGCGTCGCCCGTCAGCAGGATACGCTCGGCGGCCGGGTCTTGCCGCGCCACTCTGGCCAGGAACTCGCTGCCGCCCATATCCGGCAGCCGGTCACCGCACACCACCACCTGCACCGGGTTGGCCTCCATCAGCGCCAGCGCATCGCCCGCGCTGGCCGCCGCCAGGATCTTGTAACCCTCGCCCTTCAACACGCGGTTCAGCGCGCGCAGTGTGCCCGCATCCTCATCCACCAGCAACAGGCAACGCTGCACCCTGTCTTCGCCTTGCGCCGCGACGGCGCCGCCGTCCGCGGCAGCGCGCTTGTCCGCCGCGCCCGGCTGGTCCTGCGCCGGCCGGGCCGACAGCGTCAGCTTCTTACCGGCGGCGAACAGGCTGGCGTAGCTATCCGCCGGCAGCGCCTTGCTGAACAGTGCGCCTTGCACGGTGTCGCAGCGCTGGCTGCGCAGGCCGTTCAGCTGCGCCTCGCTGTCCACGCAGTCGGCGATCACCTTGATGCCCAGCGTGTGCGCCAGCGAAATGATGGCCCCGCACAGCACGCCGGCGGCCGGCGAAGTGGACAACTCGTGCACCAGGGCGGGGGCGATCTTCAGGCGGTCGACCGGGAATTGCTGCAGGCATGACAGCGACGCCTGGCCATGGCCGAAATCGTCCAGCGTCACGCCCACGCCCAGCTCCTTGAGCTCGCGCAGCACGGCGGCCGCAGCCTCCGCGTCCTGCACCAGGGCCTGCTCACTCACCTCGATCACCAGGGACGCGCCCGGCAGGCCGTGCGCGGCCAAGGCATGGCGCACTGTCTGGGCCAGGCCCGGCAGGCGGAACTGGCTGGGCGACAGGTTGACCGCCACCGGCGGCATATGCAGCCCCAGTCCGGCCCACTCCTTCATCTGGCGGCAGGCGCGGTCGATGGCCCAGGCGCCAACCGGCATCACCAGCCCGGTTTCTTCGGCCTGGCGGATGAACTCCAACGGCGCCAGCAAGCCGCGCTGCGGATGCTGCCAGCGCATGAGCGCTTCCGCGCCGACCACACCGCCATGCGCCAGGCTGTTCTGCGGCTGGTAGAACAGCAGCAGTTCGTCCCGCTCCAGCGCGCGGCGCAGGGCCAGCTCCATGGCGGTGCGCTGCGCCACTTGCGCATTGAGCGCGTCCGCATAATAGCGGTGCGCATTGCCGCCCTGCTGCTTGGCCTGCTGCATGGCCTGGCGCGCATGCGGCAGCAGGTCGGCTGCGTCGGCGCTGTCATCCGGATAGACGGCAATGCCGGTGGAGCACATCAGCTTGAGCTGCGGGGTACCGGGCGGCAGCAGGCCGGCATCGATTTCCTGGCCCAGCGTGGCGGCCACGCGCGCGGCGATCTTGCCGGCGTGCGCGGCCGACACCAGCCCCGGCAGCAGCACGATAAACTCGTCGGCACCGGGCCGGGCCAGCACCGCCTTGTCCCCGGCCGCCTGCGCCAGCCGCAGCGCCGCCTGCACCAGCAGCTGGTCGGCGACCGCATAACCCAGCCTCTCGTTGATCACGTCGAAACTGTCCAGGTTGATGTGCAGGCAACCCAGCTTCCTGTGCGAGGCCGGGGCAAGGCCGGCCAAAGCGGCCAGCTGGCGCTGCACGGTTTCCAGCGTGGCCAGGCCGGTCAGATTGTCGTAGTAGACCGGGTGCACCTCGGCGGCCTTGGCGGCCTCGGCGTCGGCCTGCCGCACGCACTGCGCGTGCAGCCGGCAGCGGGCAATGCCCAGCACCAGGTCGTCCGCCAGTTGCTGCAGCAGCGCCAGTTCCTGGCTGGTAAACACGTCCGCCTTGGCCGAATACAGGCCCAGCACCCCGAACGGCGCGCCGTCCGCATCGGTGCGCAGCGGCAGCGCCGCGGCGGCCAGCAGGCCGTGCGGTATAGCCGGCCGGCCCTCCGCATTGAACACCAGGTCCTCCGCCAGCTCGCTTGTCGTCATGGTGCGGTTCTGGTGGATGGCCGTGCCGAAGCCGCCCTGCTGGTGCGCGTCATCGCCCCAGGACAGGGCCAGCTTGTGGATGTAGTTCGCGTCCGTCCCCGCCCGGGCCGCCACTTCGATGCCGCGCCCCGCGTCGTCCAGCGCGTAGCCCACCCAGGCGGCGCGGTAGCCGCCATGCTCGCACAGGTGTGCGCACACGGCGGCCATCAGCTCCCTGTCGTCCGCCGCCCGCAATTGCGACTGCGCGCAGGCCGAGAACAGCGCCCAGGAGCGTTCCAGGTGCTGCAGGCGGGCGCTTTGCGCGGCGCCGCGCTTGGCGGCGATGGTGGTTTCGTCGGCGATGCGGTTCATGGAGCGTACCAGGATGTCGAACTCGCTGGCGCTGTCGGCATCGGTATTCATGCGCATGGCGCGCACGGACGCGCGGGCCTGGCTGCCGCCGTGGCTGAAATTGTCCGATGCGATGGCGCCGGCGAAAGCTATGCAGTCGCGCAGCGTGCCGTCGATGCTGTGGGTCAGGCGCCGCGCCAGCGCGATGCCGGCGCCCACGGCCAGGGCCGGCAGCAGCAACATTGCCACCAGCGCGGTCATGGCCAGGCTGGCCGCGCGCCCCCTGCCCTTTGCCGAGGCATCGGCCGCCCGCGCACCGAGCGTGTCGAGCAGCGGCGCCAGTGCGGCGGAGGGCGATGCGCCGGCGCCGGACTGGGCACCCGTGCCCGCCCCGAATTCGTAACTGAGCGTTGTCACCGCCTGCGCTGCGCGCCGCACGCCGGCCTCACTGCTCAGCGCACCGACGGTCCGCATTTGCTCGCGCAGCGCCAGCAGCCCGGCCTGGCGGTCGGCGGGAGCGTCCAGCAGCCGCAGGTCCGCGCCGGCCTTGAGCGCCAGTTCCACCGCGTACTGCTCCT
This sequence comes from Massilia sp. NBRC 108631, assembly GCF_059704565.1. Lineage (NCBI taxonomy): Bacteria > Pseudomonadati > Pseudomonadota > Betaproteobacteria > Burkholderiales > Oxalobacteraceae > Massilia > Massilia sp. NBRC 108631. The sequence continues at coordinate 23,566 of NZ_BAAKJE010000174.1, read as the reverse complement.
GGCCGCTGTAGCCACGCCAGGCCTGGACCGCGTACAGATGAAACATGGCCGCCAGCAGCGCCGCCAGCAGCATCGGCAGCGCCAGGCTGGCCACCACGGCCCACAGCCGTCCATGCAGGCTAAGCCGCGCCAGGCGGTTATCGAACTGGGCAAGCAAGCGCATAGGGCGGGATCTCCTGTCCTCAAGGGCAATGGTCTATACCTATTACTACTAGTACATAGTAGTACGTTATTTGCCTAAAGGAAAGATAAGATGCCTTCTGACACTTGAGCCAGATCAAACGGTGAGCAATTGCTGGTGGCGGAATGCTTCCTGCACGCATTCGCGCAGCTGCTCGTCGTCCCAGGGTTTGGTGAAGTAGCGGTAGACGGCGCCCCGGTTAATGGCGTCGATCACCGAATCCAGGTCGGCGTAGCCCGACAGGATAATGCGCACGGTGTCCGGGTACAGCTCTTTCACCCGGCTAAGGAATTCGATGCCGGTCATTTCCGGCATGCGGTGGTCCGACACCACCACCTGCACCGGGTTCATGGCCAGCAGCTTGAGCGCGTCGGCGGCGCTGGTGGCGGCCAGTATCTTGTAGCCGTCCAGCCGCAGCGCGCGGTTCAGCGAGCGGATGATGTTGGGCTCGTCGTCCAGCAGCAGCAAGGTGCGCGGCGTTTCCGCCGCATCCGGCAGGACCAGCCTCTTGCCGCTGGCGAGTAGCTGCGCGTAAGCGTCCGGCGGCACCGCCTTGCTGAACAGGAAGCCCTGCATGCTGTCGCAGAAACGGCGCCTGAGGTAGTTCATCTGCTCGTCCGTCTCCACGCCTTCGGCCACCACGCCCACCCGCAGATTGTGCGCCAGGCCGATGACGGCGTTGCAGATGGCCGCGTCGTCCGGCGAGGTGGTGATGTCGCGCACGAAAGACTGGTCTATCTTCAGGTGGTCGATCGGGAAGCGCTTCAGGTGGCTCAGCGAGGAGTAGCCGGTGCCGAAATCGTCCAGCGAGATTCCCACGCCCACTTCTTTCAGCTCGTTCAGCGTGCGAATGGCCGACGTCACGTCGTGCATCACCGCGCTCTCGGTGAGTTCCAGTACCAGCTGGCGGGCCGGCGTGCCGGTGCTTTCCAGGGCGCGCCGCACCGTTTGCACCAGGTCTTTTTGCTGGAACTGTTTGGCCGACAGGTTGACCGCCACCGGCGGCGCCTTGACGCCGCCTTCGCGCCAGGCCTTGAGCTGCGCGCACACATTTTCAATAGCCCAGGCGCCCAGCGGCAGCACCAGCCCGGTTTCCTCGGCCAGCTTGATGAATTCGCCCGGCGCAACCATGCCGCGCGTGGGGTGCTTCCAGCGCATCAGCGCCTCCGCCCCGGTGACGACGCCGGTTTGCAGATTGCACTGCGGCTGATAGTGCATCGCCAGCTCGCCCCGCTCCAGCGCACGGCTCAGCTCCGACTCCATGACGAAGCGCGATGCCATGCGCGCGTTAAGCTCGGGCGCATAGTAGCGGTAAGTGTTGCCGCCCTGGCGCTTGGCCTCCTGCAGTGCCAGGCCGGCATTGCGCAGCAGGTCGCCGGATTGCGCGCTGTCGTCGGGATAGACGCTGATGCCGATGGAAGCGATCGGCCGGATGGCCGGCGCAGCGGCCGGCAGCAGGCTGGCCGCCACCGGCTCGGACAGCCTTGCGGCCATGCGTCCCGCAGCCTGCGCGGCATCGGCCGCCGCCGGCACCGGCAGCAGCACGATGAACTCGTCGGCCCCGCTGCGCGCCAGCAGCGCGCCTTCGCCGGCGCACTGGACCAGCCGCTGCGCGGCCTGCAGCAGCACCTGGTCGCCGCCGGCGCGGCCGAGCGCATTGTTGACGTCCTTGAAGCGGTCCAGGTTCACATGCAGCGCCGCCAGCTTGCGGCTGCCGGCGCGCGCCTGTTCCGCCAGCGGCGCCAGTTGCGCCTGCAGCGTTTCCAGCTTGGCCAGGCCGGTCAGCCCATCGTAGTTGACATGGTGGGCCAGCTGCTCCTCGGCGCGCTGGCGCTGTCCGGACTGGCGCCGGCTGACGATGCCGAAAGCCAGATCGTCCGCCAGGTCGTGCAGCAGTTGCAGCTCGTCGTCTTCGAAGGCGCGCGCCCGCTCGGAGTAAAGTCCGAGCACACCGAAGGCTGTGGCGCCGCCGGTGCCGCCCTCGCCCCGCTCTTCGCTGAGCGGCAACGCCAGGGCCGATGCCAGGCCGTGCGGCGGCGTCAGCTCGCGCCAGCAGGTAAACACGAGGTCGGAAGCCAGCTGGGTGGTCGTCAGCGTACGCCCTTGGTGGATGGCAGTGCCGAAACCGCCCTGCTTGTGCACATCGCTGCCCCAGCTCAGCTGCAAGTCATTGACGTAAGCGGCATCGGTGCCGGCATGCGCGGCCACTTCCACGCTTTGCGCCTCATCGTCGCGGGCATAGCCCACCCATGCCACGCGGTAGCCGCCCAGTTCCACCAGATGGCCGCAGATGGCGCTGACCAGTTCGGCTTCGCTTTCGGCCTGTACCAGGGACTTGCTGCAAGCCGAGCGCAGCGCCCAGGCCCGTTCCACCCGCTCCAGCCGCGAGGTCTGTTCCACTTCGCGTTCGGCGGCGGTGACGGTTTCGTCGGCGATGCGGTTCATGGAGCGCACCAGGATGTCGAACTCGCTGGCGCTGTCGGGATCGGCGTCGATGTGGCGCGCCCGCGCGGCCGGGCGCGCCGAGCTGCTGCCGTGGCTGAAATTGCCGGCCGCGATTTCGCCGGCGAAGGCGATACAGTCGCGCAACGTGCCGTCTATGCTGCGCGTGATGCCGCTCGCCAGCACAATGGCGCCCGCCACGGCCAGCGCCGGCAGCAGGATCATGGCTGCCAGCGCAATGCGCCCCACCAGCACGGCATGCGCTTGCGCCTGGGCCGCGGCGCCCGAGGCCTGCACCACCAGATCGTCGAGCAGGGGCCGCAACGGAGCCGGCGTTACCGCTGCCGCCGCCGCAAGTGCAGCCCCCTCGTGCGCTTCCGCAGTCCTGCCGGCTTCATAGTCATAGGTGAACAGGGTGACCGCCTGCGCGGCCTGCCGCACGTTGGCGTCCCCGCTCAGGGCCGAGATGTCGCGCATCTGCGCGCGCAGCGCGCTCAGCGTGGCGCGCCGGCTGGCGGGTGTTTCCAATGCAGGCAGCGAAGCGCTGCCTTTCAGGGCAAGCTGCAGCGCCCGTTCGTCCTGCTCGGCGAAAGTGTGCCACACGGACGCCGCGTAGGCGTGCACCAGCACCACTGCCAGTGCAGATACTAGCATCGGGATAGCTAAGCAAGTGATGACGGTGCGTAGCCTGGAGCGCAAGCTCAGGCGTGCCAGGCGGGCGTGGAACTTAGCCAGCAAGGCCATGGACGGCGCTCGCCGGGCCGAGGGGGGATCTATCGTTGCTCATTCGGCATCTCCTGTCTGGATCAGGCGGACTGCGGAATGATATTACCGCTTTTCCCGAGTGGGGGAAAGACGGCTGAAGTGAAGCTTCAGCCGGCCGGGGATCAGCTGGTGATGGATCAGCCGATGATGCGCAGCGAAAAGTCGGTTGCGTGCACGTCCTTGGTCAGGCCGCCGATGGAGATACGGTCCACACCCGTCTCCGCAATGCCGCGCACGGTGTCCAGGTTGACGCCGCCCGAGCCTTCCAGCAGCGCGCGCCCGCCATTCATTTGCACGGCGGCGCGCATCATGCCGAGGTCGAAATTGTCGAGCAGGACCGAGGTGGCGCCGGCGGCCAGCGCTTCTTCCAGCTCGGCCAGGTTTTCCACTTCCACCTGTATCGTCACATTGGCATTGGCAGCGGTATTGGCCACCACGCGCTTGGCCGCCACCAGCGCGGCGGTAATACCCCCGGCCGCCGCGATGTGGTTTTCCTTGATCAGGATGCCGTCGTACAACGCCATGCGCTGGTTGGCGCCGCCGCCCACGCGCACCGCGTACTTTTGCGCCAGGCGCAGGCCGGGCAGCGTTTTGCGGGTGTCGAGAATCTTGGCGCGGGTGCCTTCCACTACCTGCACATAGCGCCGGGTGGCAGTGGCCACGCCGGACAGCAACTGCATGAAGTTGAGTGCCGCACGCTCGCCGGTGAGCAGCGCGCGCGACGGGCCTTCCAGCGTGCAAACGGCGCTGTCGGCCTTCATCATGTCGCCTTCGGCGTAGTGCCAGGTGACGCCGATGCTGCCATCGACGGCCAGCATCACGCCTTCAAACCAGGGCGCGCCGCATAGCACGGCGTCTTCGCGGACGATGACGCGCGCGGTGCTGCGGCCTTCGGCCTGCACCAGCTGGCCGGTCAGGTCGCCGGTGCCGACGTCTTCCAGCAGCGCGGCCAGCAGGTTGGCTTCAAACGCGGCCTTCAGCGGCGCGTCGAAGGGAGCGTATGGGTTGCGCAAGGTGCTCATGCCGGTCCTATCCCCTGGAACAGTTTGCCTTCCTGCGCCAGGTCCGCGCTTGGCGCAACCTTGGCTTTCTTGGCTGCTGCGAAGTCCAGCATGCGGTCGATGGAACGCTTGGCCTGCAGGCCGACCGCAGGGTCGACGTGGATTTCGTTCTTCATGTTCCCGCCTGCGGTACCGCCGAGCACATCGGCCAGGTTCTGCAGGCCGTTCATGGCCATCCACGGGCAGTGCGCGCAGCTCTTGCAGGTGGCGCTGTTGCCGGCTGTCGGCGCTTCGATGAAGGTCTTGCCCGGCGCGGCGGCGCGCATCTTGTGCAGGATGCCGTTGTCGGTGGCGACGATGAAGGTGTCGGCGTCCAGGTTGACGGCGGCGGCGATCATCTGCGACGTGGAACCTACCACGTCGGCCTGTTCCACCACATTGGCCGGCGATTCCGGATGCACCAGCACCTTGGCGTTCGGATATTCGGCCTTCAGCAGGTCCAGTTCCACGCCCTTGAATTCATCGTGCACCAGGCAGGAGCCCTGCCACAGCAGCATGTCGGCCCCGGTCTGCTTCTGGATGTAGGAGCCCAGATGCTTGTCCGGCGCCCACAGGATTTTCTTGCCCTGCTGGTGCAGGTGCTTGACGATGTCCAGGCCGATCGACGAGGTCACCATCCAGTCGGCGCGCGCTTTCACGGCGGCGCTGGTGTTGGCGTACACCACCACCGTGCGGTCCGGATGCTGGTCGCAGAAGGCGGTGAACTCGTCGGCCGGGCAGCCCAGGTCCAGCGAACAGGTCGCGTCCAGGTCCGGCATCAGGATGGTCTTCTCGGGACTGAGGATTTTCGCCGTCTCGCCCATGAAGCGCACGCCCGCCACCACCAGGGTCTTGGCAGGGTGGTCGCGGCCGAAACGGGCCATCTCCAGCGAGTCCGACACGCAGCCGCCGGTTTCCTCGGCCAGGTCCTGCAGGTCCGCATCGACATAGTAGTGCGCAACCAGCACTGCTTCTTTTTCTTTCAGCAGGCGCTTGATGCGCTCCTTGAGGGCAACGCGTTCTTCCGCGCTGGGAGTGGCTGGCGTACGTGCCCAGGCATGCGCAACGCAGCTGGTTCCCTGTTGCGGGTGCTCGTACTCGACTGGCTTGATGGCGAGAGTCTGTTGCATGGTGCTCTTGGATTAGTTGATGCCCTGGCTGGTCAGGTACTCTTCGTAGTTGCCGCGGAAATCGACGATCTCGTTTTCCTTGACTTCGAGGATGCGGTTGGCCAGCGACGAAACGAATTCGCGGTCGTGCGAAACGAAGATCAGGGTGCCGGCATACTTATCCAGCGCGATGTTCAGCGATTCGATCGATTCCATGTCCATGTGGTTGGTCGGCTCATCGAGCAGCAGCACGTTGTGGCGGCCCAGCATCAGCTTGCCGTACATCATCCGGCCCTTTTCACCGCCGGACAGCACGCGCACCGACTTCTTCACCTCGTCGCCGCCGAACAGCAGGCGGCCCAGGCTGGAACGCACGGCCTGGTCGTCGTCGCCTTCCTTGGTCCAGCGGCCCATCCAGTCGGTCAGCGTCAGGTCGGTGGCGAATTCCTCGGTCGGATCCTGCGGCATGTAGCCGACGTTGGCGTTTTCCGCCCACTTGATGCGGCCGGTGTCGGCGTTCAGGCCGGTGATCTCTTCGCCGCCGATGCAGCGCAGCAGCGTGGTCTTGCCGGCGCCGTTGGCGCCGATAATGGCGATGCGCTCACCCGCTTCCACCATGATGCTGAAGTTCTTGAACAGCTGGCGGTCGTAGGCTTTGGAGATGTTCTCCGCTTCCACGGCCAGGCGGTGCAGCTTCTTCTCGCCGTCGAAACGTACGAAGGGGTAGGCGCGCGAGGACGGCTTCATGTCTTCGACCTTGATCTTCTCGATCATCTTGGCGCGCGAGGTGGCCTGGCGGGCCTTGGACTTGTTGGCCGAGAAACGGCGCACGAAGTCCTGCAGCTCGGCGACCTTCTCTTTCGCCTTGGCGTTGTTGGCCAGCTGCTGGTTGCGGGCCTGGGTCGAGGCCAGCATGTACTCGTCGTAGTTGCCCGGGTAGATCTTCAGCGTACCGTAATCCATGTCGGCCACGTGGGTGCACACCTGGTTCAGGAAGTGGCGATCGTGGGAAATGATGATCATGGTGGAATTGCGCTCGTTTAGCACGTCTTCCAGCCAGCGGATGGTGTTGATGTCCAGGTTATTGGTCGGTTCGTCCAGCAGCAGGATGTCCGGATTCGAGAACAGGGCCTGGGCCAGCAGCACGCGCAGCTTCCAGCCGGGCGAGACGGCGCTCATCGGACCCTGGTGCAGCGAGATGTCCACGCCGGCGCCCAGCAGCAGTTCGCCGGCGCGCGATTCGGCGGTGTAGCCGTCGTACTCGGAGACTTTGCCTTCCAGGTCGGCCGCACGCATGTAGTCGTCGTCGGTGGCGTCCGGGTTGGCGTAGATGGCATCGCGTTCCTGCATGGCGGCCCACATTTCGGTGTGGCCCATCATTACCACGTCGAGCACGCGCATTTCTTCGTAGGCGAACTGGTCCTGGCGCAGCTTGCCGAGGCGCTCGTTGACGTCCAGCGCCACGTTGCCGGCCGACGGCTCCAGGTCGCCGCCCAGGATTTTCATGAAGGTCGACTTGCCGCAGCCGTTGGCGCCGATCAGGCCATAGCGGTTGCCGTCGCCGAACTTGACGGAAATATTTTCGAACAGCGGCTTGGCGCCGAACTGCATGGTGATGTTTGCGGTCGATAACACGTCTGAAGGCCCTTAAAGCGGTAAATTCACAACCTGACATTTTACCACTCTATGAACTCAGCGTCAGCCAAGGCTCAGCTGAGCTCAGTTGACGTACCGGGCAACGAAGCAGACAGCAGCCAACTCACACCAAGTCTTCCATGGTCACATAGCTTGAGCGCATGGCTTCCACAGTAGCCCGCACGGCCGCCATTTCTTTTTCCAGGTTGATACTACGCGAGAGCATGGCTCGATATCAGCCATGCCCCAGCGTGGGGTAGCCGCTCGCGGTCAAATCGAAGCCTTCTGCATCCGACACCAGATGCGCCTGCGCGCCGAACGGCAAGGTGCAGCGCTGCTTGATGTGCCCGAATGGCAGCCCGGTCAGCACCGGTATCGGCAGCCGCGAACGCATGTAGGCCAGCATGGCGTCGAAGTCGTAACCGTTGTCGAATGCCGCCAGCTTGTAGCCGGACACGTCGCCCAGCACCAGCGCCTTTTGCTTGTCCAGCACGCCCGCGTGCAGCAACTGCAGCAGCATGCGCTCGATGCGGTAAGGGTGTTCGTTGATGTCCTCGACGAACAGGATGCCGTCCTGGACTTGCGCGAAATACGGCGTGCCCAGCAGGTGCACCAGCATGGCCAGGTTGCCGCCCCACAGTTTGCCGCTCACGTCCACCGCCGGATTGCCGGCGGCGCTGCCGCGCACCGAGTGGGCCGGGCCGCGCAGGCAGTCCCACAGCTGCTTCAGCGTGTAGTCCACCGGCTCGTCGCGGATGAAATCGTCGCAGATCATCGGGCCGGCGAAGCTGATGGCGCCGGTGGCCTGCATCAAGCCCATATGGAAAGCGGTGAAATCGCTGTAGCCGACGAACAGCTTGCCGCTGTCGGCCATGGCGCGGAAGTCGATTTGCGGCAGGATGCGGCTGATGCCGTAGGAGCCGCGCAGCGCCATCACCACTTGCACTTCGGGATCGGCCGCCGCCGCGTTCAGCTGGGCCAGGCGCGCCTGGTCCGTGCCGCCGAAACGCTGGAACTTCAGCTCCGGCTCATAATAATTGTGGACCACAAAGCCCTGCGCTTCCATGCGCGCAATACCGCGCGCCAGCAGCGCTTCATCCAGCGCATAGCCGCCCGGCGCCGCGATCGCGATACCAACGCCCTTCCCTGCTTTTGAAGTACTCAAATCGATTCAGCCCAAGGTACGCACCCAGGCGTTCAGGCAGCCTGGGAATGCCGGGCCATCTTACCTTGCACGTGCGGATCGATCAAGGCGAGCAGCCGGCCTATCAGCTGCGGCGGCAGGTCGTGGCCCATGCCCTCAATGATGTGCAGCGCGGCGCCGGCGATCTGGCTGGCGGTGTCGATGCCGCAGGCTACCGGCACCAGCGGATCGCTGGCGCCGTGTATCACCAGGGCAGGTTTGCGGATCTGCTTGAGCAGGTGGCTGCGGTCGCCGTTGGCGGCAATGGCCACCAGCTGCCGGGCCACGCCGGCCGGGCACACGCTGCGGTCCAGCGTGCGGGCGATGCGCGCCCTCAGCTCATGTTCGGGTATCGGGAACCCCGGACTGCCGATCACACGGAAGGTGTCGACCAGGTGCGCCACCAGCTGCTCGCGCGTGCCGCCCGCCGGCGCAGGCGTCAGCAGCGACTTGCGCGCCGCGCGGGTCGGCCCCGGCAGGCCGCGCCTGCCGCTGCTCGACATGATGGAGGTAAGGCTCAGCGTGCGCCGGGCATGCCGCGCCGCGAATACCTGGGCAATCATGCCGCCCATGGAAACGCCGATCACATGCGCCTGCGGCACCTGCAGGTGGTCCAGCAGGCCGTGCGCGTCGTCCGCCATGTCGTCCAGCGTGTAGGCCGGCCGCAGCGGCCAGCCGACGATATTCTTCAGGTAAGACAGCGGCAGATTCGGCACGCCCGCGCCGTCGAACTTGGTGGACAGGCCGCAGTCGCGGTTGTCGTAGCGGATGACGTGGCAGCCGCGCGCCACCAGGCCGTCCACGAACTCCTGCGGCCACGAAATCAGCTGCATGCCCAGCCCCATGATCAGCAGCACCGGCGGGCCGGCTGGATCTCCGGAAGTTTCGTAGGCGATGGTGATGCCGTTGGCGAGGGCGGTAGGCATGATCAGTACAGTCCAAAAAGGTTTTGGAAGAACGGCGTACGCTGGGGATCGAGATACAGCAGCTTCTTGATCCCCGTGTGCGCCACGCGGTCGAAACGGGACCATTGCCCTTCCGGCTGCGCCAGCCGGTCGGCAACGGCGAACAGCGCGCTGGGGTTGGCACCCATGCCGAAATGGCTGGCATGCACTTCGATGTTCTCCGAGTCCGCCGTCTCCTCCTCCATGCTGCACTGCCAGGCGACCACGCCGTCGGTGCGGCTGAAAATGGAGGTGGTGGGCACCGGCGGGCGCCGCTTCAGCGTCGCGAAACGCGCCGCATCGATGCGCTTTTCGCCCGTTACCAGCTGGTACACGCGCCAGGCATTGGTGGCCTTGGGGTGGCCGGTGAAGGGCGAGCCCATGGTGACCACCAGGCGCACCTTCTCCGGCAGCATCTTGGCGACTTCGCGCGCATACACGCCGCCCAGGCTCCAGCCGACCAGGCTGACCTTGCGGCCGGTGCTCTCATGGATTTGTTCAATGCGCGCGACGCAGGCTTCCAGCACGCCCGGCTTGGGACCGAAGTTCAGGCCCTGCTCCCAGCCATAGGTATCGTAGCCGCGGTCGGCCAGGAAGCGCCTTAAAATGATGGTGGTGGTGTCGCCTGCCGCCAGGCCGGGAAATACCATGACGGGGTGGCCATCGCCGGCGGGCGCCAGGCGGGCGAAGGGGTAGGCCGCGAAGGCCGCGCCCAATTCCCAGGGCGCGCGCAACTCCAGGGCGAGGCGCACCACGCCAGGCGCGCCCTCATCTTCCATTTGTTTGGGGGACCGCATTGAATCTCCTGCTTACGGGTAATGCCTCTTGCCGTTTGCACCAGCATAGCACCAACCGCTGAGCAGGGGGAACACCAATGCGGAGAGCGCCGCAGGTAGTGGCTTTTACTCCACAGGACCTTTACTCCGCAGCCGCCTTGCGTGCCGCCGAGGCCGCAGCGCGGCGGGCAGCGAAAAAGCTCTTCAGCATGCCGGCGCAATCATCGGCCAGCACGCCGCCCACGGTCCGGGCGTGATGATTGAGCCGCTCCTGCTCGAACAGGTTAACCACCGAGCCGCAGGCGCCAGTCTTGGGGTCGGGCGCGCCGTAGACGATGCGGGCCAGGCGCGCGTGCATCATCGCGCCGGAACACATCACGCACGGTTCCAGGGTCACGTACAACTCGCAGCCCGGCAGGCGGTAATTGCCGAGCACTTCGGCGGCGGCGCGCAGCGCCACGATCTCCGCGTGTGCGGTGGGGTCGTGCTTGCCGATAGGCTGGTTGTAGCCGCGCGCGATGACCACGCCGTCCTTGACGACGACGGCGCCCACCGGCACTTCGCCCTCGTCCCAGGCCCTTTGCGCCTGTTCCAGCGCTTCGCGCATGAAGGCCTCGTCAGCCGGCTGCACAGCCGCCGTGGGCAGCGGCCCGGCCAGTGCGGCGGGCGCCTGCAAATCAGGCATCGGTGATCTCTGCCCAGCAGTTAGGGGTTTCGTGCAGCACCAGCTTGTGCAGGTGCAGGCCTGTGCCGTAGCGGTCCTTGAAAGCCGCTTTCAGGATGTCGAAGGCCACCGCCGCCAGGTTTTCCACGGTCGGAATGCGGTCGATCACCACGGTCTTGTGGTTCGGCAGCGAAGCCAGGAACTCCTTGACCGCGCTGTCCTTCTCGTAGACCAGGAAGGCGTGGTCCCAGACGTCCACCAGGTGTTCCTTGGCGATGGTCTTCACGTCCGAAAAGTCCATGATCATGCCGTTGTCGGAATTGCCTTCGGCGTTGATCACCTGGCCGGTGAGCGTGATTTCGAGCGTGTAGCGGTGGCCATGCAGGTTGCGGCACTGGCTTTTGTGGTCCGGAATGCGGTGGCCTGCGTCGAATTCCAGTTTACGGGTGATGGTCAGCATATTGATTCTTAAGGTATTTGCAGCAGTTTATGTGTTTGCAGGCTCAGTTTCCATTTCGGATTGCGCTTGCAGGTTTCGATCGCCAGCGTGGTGTTGAATTCGGCCAGCGGGCCGTCCATGGGCTGGACGAAGAAGTTCTCGAAGTCCAGGCCTTCATAGGCGGCCAGGTCCTGGTCCTTCTGCGGGATCACAACCTTGATCTCGTTGCCTTTGTGGACCACCAGCCTGGAACCCATTTTCGGGCTCACGCAGATCCAGTCCACGCCTTCTGGCACCGGCAAGGTACCGTTGGTTTCAATCGCAATCTCAAAGCCCGCCGCGTGCATCGCTGCGATCAGGGCCGGGTCCAGCTGCAGCAAGGGCTCGCCGCCGGTAAACACCACATACTTGCTGGCTGGATAGGTCTCCGGCCACAGGCTGTTGATCACCCCGGCCAAGGCCTCCGGCGTGGCGAACTTGCCGCCCCGTTCGCCGTCCGTGCCGACGAAGTCGGTATCGCAGAACTGGCAGACCGCCGTGGCGCGGTCGCTCTCGCGGCCGGTCCACAGATTGCAGCCCGCAAAGCGGCAGAACACCGCGGGACGGCCGGCGTGGGCGCCCTCGCCTTGCAAGGTGTAGAAAATCTCTTTGATGCTGTAAGTCACGATGATTAACCCGATAGTCAACCTTCAATTATAGCCGAAAGCGGCGCTGCCATAAAGTGTGGAAAAAATGTTAGCCATACGGCATATCCGATTGACAGTTTGATATTTAACAAAGTGCATTAATTGCGTTCAGGATATGTTCAGAGCTGTTCCGACAGCTGGAGGGCCTGCCATGACCGCATCCCATGTGGAGATTCTGAGTGCCTGCACAGTATTGCTGGCGTCCATTTCGCTGGCGCTGCTGTGGCGCTGCCAGCTGCTCGAACGCGCGCTGGAAGCGGCCCGGGCGGGCGGCGCCGTACTGCTGCACGAGGAGCGCATGCGCATCGCCGGTGACATCCACGACGACCTCGGGCAAAACCTGCTGACACTGAACATCGAACTGGCGGCGCTGCAGAACCACCCCGGCATGCCGCCATCCGCGCGCCCTCACCTGGCCACCTTGCTGGCGCATACCGACGCCGCCGTGCGTTCGCTGCGCGGCGTCATCAACGGCTTGCGGCCGGTAGGGCTGGAACAGGGGCTGCGGCGCGCCGTGGAGCGCCAACTGACGGAATTCTCGCGCATCAACGGCATACACTATCAGCTGGAGTCGGCCCAGTACGGCAGCGACGCCGCCTGCCCGGCCGACGCCACCGTGTTCCGCGTGCTGCAGGAGTCGCTGTCCAACATCGCGCGCCACGCCGGCGCCACCGAAGTGCGCATCGCGCTGTGCCGCAACGACCACGAGCTGAGCATGACGGTGCGCGACAACGGCGTCGGCATGCGCGAAGGGCCGCCGCGCCGGGGCTGCGGCCTGCTCGGCATCGAACACCGCGTGGCCGCCGCCGGCGGCTGCTTCGTGCTGGCCAGCACGCCCGGACAGGGCACCGCGCTGACCATCTCCATCCCCACGGCCGCCAAGGCGGCCAATCAGCCATCTTTTGTTCCGCATCAAGCCAGGCGGTGACTTGCCGCAGCACAATAAACAGCACCGCAATCAACCACAAGCACGTAAAAACAGGTCAAAAAAGGAATCGTATGCCACAGGTTTTGCATCTGTTCGACCCGGCCCTGGCCGGCCCGCAGCACGGCCTGGCGCTCAGGCTGATGGAGCTGCTGGTGGTCCCCACCTTCGTACTGGACGGGCACGGGCGGGTGCTGATCTGGAACCGCGCCTGCGAGCGGCTCACCGGGGTCAAGGCCGGCGAGGTGCTGGGCAGCTGCGAGCACTGGCGCTGCTTTTACCACCAGCAGCGCCCCACCCTGGCCGACCTGGTGGTGCAGGGCCGCAGCGGCGAGGCCTGCCACCTGTACGACCTGCACGTGCGCCGCGCCGAGGACGAAGCAAGCCTGACCGCCGAAAACTGGTGCGACATGCCGCGCCTTGGCCGCAGCCGCTACCTGGCGGTGGACGCCAGCCCGATCCGCGACGGCGACGGCGCCATCGTGGCGGTGGTGGAAACCTTGCGCGACCTGACGGACGAAAAGAAGGCCCAGATCGCGCTCGAGCAGCTGGCCACGCGCGACGGCCTGACCGGGCTGGCCAACCGCCGCTGCTTCGACAGCACCTTGCACGCCGAGTGGCAGCGCGCCTTGCGCCAGCAGCAGCCGCTGTCGCTGCTGATGGTCGATGTCGACAACTTCAAGCAATACAACGACGCCTACGGCCACCTGGGCGGGGACGAATGCCTGCAGCGCATCGCCACGGCGGTGGCCAGCGAGATGCGCGCCAACGACCTGGTGGCCCGCTACGGCGGCGAGGAATTCGCGGTGATCCTGCCCAACCAGTCGCTGAAAGGCGCGGCCATCGTGGCCGAGCGCATACGCTGCCGCGTGGAGCGGCTGCAGCTGCCCAACCTGGGCGCGGAGAAGCAGTTCGTCACGGTCAGCATCGGTGCCGCCACCGCGCTGCCGGCGCCGGAGGCCGATCCGCCCCAGTTGGTGGCGACCGCCGACGCGGCGCTGTACCGGGCCAAGCACATGGGCCGCAACCGCATCAGCCTGACGCAGGAAGCCGAGTCCTAGCCGAACGGCGTGTAGACCAGGCCATTGCCGATCAGGCCGGCCACCGCCGCCTGGCACTCAGGCGAGTCGGCAAAGTTGAGCAGCATGATGGCGCGCGACATGCCGCCGTCAAGGATGGCCACATTCCAGTTCAAGCCGGCCTCGTCGGGTGCGCGGTGCAGCGCGTTCAAGTACAGCTGCGTGAGGAACTGCCGGTTGTCATAGCCGCCGTAGCGTGCGTTGAACTCGGCGCTGTCCAGGAAGCTTTGCGCCAGCGCGCCGAGGCCAGTGCCGTGGTCCAGGGCGGACATCCAGAAACCCAGCCCGCCGCTGGCCGGCGCCCGGTCCAGCGCCGCCCGGAACAGGCGGAACACTTCGCCGGCCGCCCCGTCCACGCCCACGTCCAGCGCCAGCGCGCTGTCGCTGAACGCAAGCCGCTCGACGCTGCTCAGCACATCGATGCTGCCGCCGCCGTCGGTGACGGTGTAGCCCTTGCCGGACGCGCGCACCGAGTAGGAGCCGCGCGCAGCGCCGTAGACCAGCGTATCGAGACCCGCGCCGCCGTCGATGAATTCATTGCCCGGCGCCGCCTGCAGCATATCGTTGCCGCCGGTGCCGCCGGCCGGCCCGCGCAAGGCAAGGTCCGCCACGTTCACGCGCATGTCGGCGAACTGCAGCAGCTCCACGCCAGTCAGCACATCCAGCCCCTGCCCTCCTATGCGCACTTCGTCCGCCGTGCGGATGATGGAATAGCTGGCAAACAGGCCGCTGAACACCACCGCGTCCTCACCGTCGCCGGTGTTGATGATGTCGTCGCCCGCGCCGACCTTTACCACGTCGGCGCCGCTGCCGCCTTTCATTACATTGCCCGCGTCGTTGAGCGTGACGCTGGAACCGCCGGCGCCGGTCAGCACGTTCCGTATCGATACGTTGTAGGCGATCGACACATTGGCCAGGCCGCTGGCCGTGCCGCTGAAGGCGCCCGCGCGCAGGTCGATCTGCGTGGCGCCGGTACAGGCCGAAAAGTCGAAGGTATTGTTGCCGCCCGCGTCCCACACGCACACTGGCGCCTGCCCGCTGCCGAAAGCGTACACGTCGTCCCCGGTGCGGTAGCCCGTGTTTGCGCCGTACAGGTACTGGATGGCCTGGATGTCGTACAGCATGGGCGAGACGTCGTAGCGCCCGTTGAAAGCGGACGACTGGTGATAGGACATTACCGTGTAATCGGTATTGTCGGTGGCCGATGGCAGGAAGGGCCCATCCACGCTGCCGCCGGCCGAATCATAGTCGCCTGGGTGCTTCAGCCCCAGGGTGTGGCCGATCTCGTGCAGCAGCACGGCCGGACCGAAGCTGCCGGGCGTGAAAACGCTGTTGTAGTAGCCGCGGTTGTTCAGGTACAGCGCCACCCACGCAACGCCCGGTTCAGGCAGGTACGCATAGGCGCTGCTGTTGTCCCCGCTCTGGTCGTTGGTGCCGAAGCGCAGCTGTCCGCCGCCGGCGGTTTCGACGAAAGTCACGTTGGCCACGGCAGCCCAGGCGTCCAGCGCGGCGCGGGTGGCCTGCTGCTGCGCAAACGTCATCGCCTGGAAACCCTTGGCATCGTCGGCCGTGGCGTCGCCCGGCACGCTGGTCAGGAAGCGGTAGGTCAGCGTTGCCGCCGTGCCGGGCACCGTAGTCCAGCTGCTGTAGGCCAGTGCATCGATGCTGTTGATACCGGTGGTTGCGCTCATATTGTTACTTGCTCTGAATGGGCCGTTTTACTTTCATGTTAGCACGCCGAAATGCCTATGCATCCGGGCCTGAATATTTTATTCTTCCGCGTTGCCACTCCCCACAAGGTTGCGTGGTTTTTTAAAACAACAAGGAGAAATAAGTGTCCAAGCTGATACCAGTCCTTACCCTGGCACTGGCCGCGCCCGCGATGGCGGCGCCTTCGGTCAGCCCGGCCAAGGCCGATCTGCTGCCCTTCAAAGCCACCGAGAAGACCCTCGCCAACGGCCTGAAAGTGATCGTCGTGCCGACCGGCTTCCCCAACATCGTCTCGCTGCAGATCCCGGTGCAGACCGGTTCGCGCAATGAGGTGGAGCCCGGCAAGTCCGGTTTCGCCCACTTCTTCGAGCATATGATGTTCCGGGGCACCAAGAACTACCCGCCCGAGAAATACCAGGACATCATCACCAAGGCCGGCGCGCGCCAGAACGCCTACACCAGCGACGACCTGACCAACTACTACACCACCTTCGCCAAGGAAGACCTGGACACCGTGCTGAAGGTGGAAGCGGACCGCTTCCAGAACCTGGAGTACAGCGAAGACGTGTTCAAGACCGAATCGCGCGCCGTGCTGGGCGAATACAACAAGAACAGCGCCAATCCGTTCTCCAAGCTGTTCGAAGTGATGCGCGACGCCGCCTTTGAAAAGCACACCTACAAGCACACCACGATGGGCTTCATCAAGGACATCGAGGACATGCCGAACCAGTATGCCTATTCCAAGGTGTTTTTCGACCGCTGGTACCGCCCTGAGCGCACCACCATCATCGTCGCCGGCGACGTGGAGCCGGACAAGGCTATCGCCATGGTGGAAAAATACTGGAGCAAATGGCAGCGCGGCAGCTACAAGGCCGACGTGCCGGTGGAACCGGCTCCGGCAGGCGCCATCTACAAGCACGTTCCTTGGGCCACGCCCACCCTGCCGCTGGTCACCGTCGCCTTCCGCGCGCCGGCCTTCTCCGAACAAGCCAAGGAGCAGGCCGCGCTGTCGATGCTGCTGTCGCTGTCCTTCGGCCGTACCTCGCCGCTATTCAAGCGCCTGGTACAGGACGAGCAGAAAGTGGACCAGCTGTTCGACAGCACGCCCAACCGCGTCGATCCGACGCTGGCCCTGATCGCCGCCCGCGTGAAGAAAGGCGATGACGCCATCTACGTGCGCGACGCCATCCTGCAAACCGTCGCCAAGGCGCGCACCGAAGCGGTCAGCGACAAGACGCTGGCCGAAGCCAAGTCCGCGCTGAAGTACGGCGTAATCCGCTCGCTGGACAATACCGAACAGATCGCCGGCACGCTGGCCTCCTTCGTGCATTTCAACCGCTCCTACGGCACCATCAACAACTACTACCGCGTGCTGGACTCGCTGACCCCGGCCGACCTGCTGGCCGCCGGCCGCAAGTTCCTCACCGACGACGGTATGGTGGTGACCACACTGTCGCACTCCACGCTGCCGGCGCAGATCGGCACGCTGCCGAAACTGGCCAGCTTCGAGCCGAAGGCGGGCAAGACCAACCTCGACGTGCTGGTGCAAAAGTCCGCCCTGCCGCAGATCCGTTACAAGCTGCTGTTCTCGGCCGGTTCCGCCCACGACCCGGCCGGCAAGGAAGGCCTGGCGGCGCTGACCGCCGCCATGGTGGCCTCGGCCGGCTCCACCGACCGCAAGATCGACGAGATCGCCAAGGCGTTCTTCCCCATGGCAGGCAGCTTCAGCGAGCAGACCGACAAGGAGATGACCACCTTCACCGGCTCCATCCACAAGGACAACTGGGCCGCCTTCAACGAGATCGCGCTGCCGATGCTGCTGTCGCCGGGCTTCCGCCAGGAAGACTTCCGCCGCCTGAAGGATGCGCAGAAAAACGCGCTGCAAGTTGACCTGAAGGACAACAACGAGGAAGAACTGGGCAAGGAGCGCCTGCAGGCGAATGTGTTCGCGGGCAGCGGCTATGGCCACGCCGTGCTGGGCACCGCCAAGGGCCTGGACAGCATCACGCTGGACGATGTGAAGAACTTCTGGAAAACCGCCTACACCCAGGGCGCCGTGCGCGTCGGCATTTCCGGCGACGTGAGCGAGGCCATGACCGCCACGCTGAAGCAGGCGCTGGCCAAGCTTCCCGATGGCGCCGGCCTGCCGGCAAGCAAGCCGCCGGTGGGCAAGACGCCGGCCGGACTGGAAATCGAGATCATCGAGAAGAACACTCGCGCCACCGCCATTTCCTTCGGCCTGCCGCTCACGGTAACCCGTTCCCACCCCGACTTCCCCGCCTTGTGGATGGTGAAGACCTGGCTGGGCGAGCACCGTTCGTCGAGCGCCCTGCTGTACCAGCGCATCCGCGAACTGCGCGGCATGAACTATGGCGATTACGCGTACACCGAAGCCTTCCCGCGCGGAATGTTCCAGTTCTTCCCCAACCCTAACCTGGGACGCAAGGCACAGCTGTTCGAGGTGTGGATCCGCCCTGTGGCGCCTGAAAACGGCCACTTCGCGCTGCGCATCGCGCTGTCGGAACTGGATAAGGCGCTCAGCAACGGCATGAGCAAGGAGCAGTTCGAAACCACGCGCGGCTACCTGATGAAGAACGTGTTCGTCATGACCTCGACGCAGGACCAGCAACTGGGCTATGCGCTCGATTCGCAGTGGTACGACACGCCCGAATTCACAAAGCTGATGCGGGACGGCCTGTCGAAGCTGACCGTCGACGACGTCAACGCGGCCATGAAGAAACACCTGTCGGCCAGAAACCTGTCGGTGGTCATGATCACCAAGGATGCCGCCGGCCTGAAGGAAAAACTGCTCAGCGACGCGCCCTCACCCATCAAGTACGACGGCAACAAGCCGAAGGAAGTGCTGGACGAAGACCAGGTGATCGGCAACCTGAAGCTGAACATCAAGCCGGAGGCGGTGAAGATCACGCCGTCGGCCCAGGTGTTCGCGGAATGATCAGGCTACGCGCCTGATTACGCTGAAGCAGATCTCGCGGCGCACGGCAAAGCCTAATTTTTCATAGACTTGCTTGGCGCCGTTTTCCGTTTTCACGTGCAGGAACGGCGTCTTGCCGGACGCCTGGATCTGCGCCATCAGCGACTGCATCAGGGCCCGCGCGTGGCCTGCGCCGCGCGCTTCAGGGCTGGTGCAGACCGCGCTGATTTCCGTGTACCCGTCCAGCGCCATGCGCGTGCCGGACATCGCCGCCAGGCTGCCGCCGGCCGCGCGTACGCCAAGATAGCGGCCCATGGTGATGGTCTTCCGCACGAACGGCCCCGGCCTGGTTTCCGCCGCCAGCGCTATCATGTCCGGCACATCGTCGGCGCCCAGCGCCAGCAGCGGCCAGGCGTGCGGGCCGGCCTGCACGGGATGCGGGCCCGTGTAGACCATCTGGTCGATATAGCGCGCCCGCACCACTTCCCATTCCGGCGGCAGCGCCAGCGGGCTGGGCGTCAGCAGCCACACTTCCTCATCGGTTTCGACCATCGCGCGCAAGTCTTCGAACGCTTGCGCCGACGGCTCGCGCAGCCCCGCCAGCGGCGACACGTCGCGCGGATAGCGCGCGGCCAGGCCATTGCGCAGTGCCATCGCGGCGTGTGTTCCACTGCCGCTGCCACCGTCAAGGCCGTTGCCGCCAAGCGCGTTCCAGACCGGATTGTCCAGCGCCAGCGGCTCCAGTTTGCGGTAATAGAAAGTGGTGTCGCACAGCGCGCCGTCGGGCATCAGCGCAAAGTCGGGCACCACGCCGACGCGCTGCCAGCCCTGCCGCTGGTACAGCCGCTCCGCGTCGGGGCTGGCGGTGTCCAGCACCAGCAGCCATTTGCCGCAGTCGCGCGCCACCTGCTCGGCGTGCCGCATCAGCGCCTCGCCCAGGCCGCGCCGGCGCGCACGGCGCCGCACCAGCATCTTGGAGACGTCCGCCCGGTGCGGCTGGTTATCCGGCTGCGCCAGCACCAGCTGCACCGTGCCGAGGATGCCGGTGTCGTCCTCGGCCACCATCAATGCGCGCTCGCCGCACGCCACCCCGTCCGCGACGCCGCGCCAGAAGGCCAGCGCCTTGTCCATCCCCAAGGGCTGCATGAAACTCACCGATGCGCCGCCCTCCACGCAATCGGTCAACAGGTCCGCCAGTTCCTGGATGTGGGCCTCGCTGACGGAAGCCAGGCGGTGTACGCGATAGTCCTGCATGTCAGCTCCTGAAGTTGCTTGTGGTGGTAATGACGACCGCGTAGCGCGTGGTCTCGCCGGTAGGATTGTGGAACGCCATGGGCCGGTCCAGCACCATCGCGTAGCAGTCCCCCGCGCCCAGCCGGAACAGTTCCTCGCCATAGGTAATCTCGATCACGCCTTCCAGTATCCACACCTGCTGGTGCACCTGCGGCTCGCGCGCGGCGGTTTCATAGGCCACGCGGGCCAGAGGCGGGAACTCGACTTCCACCAGCTGGATCGGCGAGGCCACGCCTGCCGGCGACACGTTGCGCCGCACGTAGCCGGAATGCGGGTCGCGCCAGGACTGCTGCTGGGCACGGCGAGAAACTGGATCGCCCGCCGCCGCCGGCGCCTCGAACAGCGAGGCCAGTGTCACGCCAAGGCCGGTGGCCAGCTTCTCCAGCACCACGGCGGTGGGACTGCTTTCGCCGCGTTCGATCAACGACAGCATGGAACGGCTGACACCGCAGTGGCTGGCCAGCGCGTCCAGTGACTGGCCGCGCGCGGCGCGCAGTTCGCGCACGCGCTGGGCAATTAACAAATGGAGAGAAGATTCCGTCATAGTGGATTAAGTATCCAGCATATTGGATAACGGTGCAAGCGGAATTTGACGCCATGCCGCCATCGTTACTTAGCCCTGGCGGGCCACCAAATCGTCCAGCGCAGGGACGATCGCCATTGCCACCAGTAGCAGCGCCAATGGAACGGTTGCCGTGTAGCCCATGGTCTGGAAGCCCAGCGCGCCGGACACGCCGCCGGCAAAGAACGCGGATACCAGCGTCACCAGCAGCCACAGGCGCTCGCCGTTGGCTTGCACGCGGTGCTGGCCCGGCTGCAGTTCGCGCCCGTTCCAGTACGCCAGCTTGCCCAACTCAATGCCGATGTCGGTCACGATACCGGTGATGTGGGTGGTACGGATCTCGGCCTTCGAGATCTTGGTGATCAGCGCGTTCTGCAGGCCCATGATGAAGCACAGCGTCATCACGGTGAGCGGAACAAACAGGCCGGCAATGTCCGCCAGTTGCGCGCCCAAAACGCCGAAGCCCAGCAGCAGCAAGGCTTCCAGCAGCAAGGGCAGTGCATACTCGCCGTGCATCCGGCGCCGGCGCGCGTAATTGACCATGATGGCCGAACAAGCCGCGCCGGCGAGGAAGGACAGCAGAGCGCCCAGGCCCGGCAGCACCAGGCGGTAAGCGCCCAGCGCCAGGTTGTCGGCCATGTCGGACACGATGCCGGTCATGTGGGAAGTGTATTGGCGCACGGCCAGGAAGCCGCCCGCGTTGATCGCGCCGGCGACAAAGCACAACAGCACGCCAAGGTGGCGGTTGCCGTCGGGGCTGCGTTTGCTGCCGGTGAGTTTTCGGGCGTAATGAATAGGCATGGGCTGCCTGCTACTTTAGCACCGTTTTCAGGATCCGATCAGGCCATTGATCAGGCCATTGTCATCCCGGTGATCAGCGACCAGGCAGCGAAGGCCAGCAAGGCGCATCCCGATACCGCTTCGATGATGCGCAGGATTCCAGGCGAAACCGCCTTGCGGCTGGCGGCCACGCCGCCCACCAGCAGCGCCCACCATGCGATGGAACCGGCGAACACGCCGGCCACCAGCAGCAGGCCGCCGGCCATGCTGCCATCGGGGGGCGCCAGGGCCGCCAGCAGGCCGGCGAAGGAGAGGATGGTCATCGGGCTGGAGGCAGTCAGCGCGAAGGTGCTGCCGAAAGCGCCGAACAGGCCGCGCGCTGTCGCCGCGAGGGGCGCGGCGGCTGCGTCCGCCGACGGCGGCTGGGCGGCCGCAGCCTGGCCCTGCTGGCCGTGCGCGACGGGCGCCGGCGCCTGCATCGCGCGGGCGCGGCGCAGCGCGGCAATTCCTAGTCCGGCCATCAGCAAGCCGCCGACCATGCGCAGCAGCGCCGCATGTTCCAGCAGCAGCGCTGCAACGGCGCTGATGCCCAGGGCCGCGATCAATCCGTACATGGCGTCCGCCGTGGCCGCGCCCAAGCCGGACGCCAGCCCGGTGCGGGCGCCGTGGGCGAAGGTGCGGCGGATGCACAGCAGGCCCACCGGGCCCACCGGCGCCGCGATGGCGAAGCCGATCACCGCACCCCGCATCAGGGTCGAACCCATCTCGATCATGGCGCAGCCCCCTGTCCCGGGCTGAAGCACAGTTCGGAGGTTTCCTTGGCCGTATCCAGCGCGATGATGGTCTCGGTGCGCAGCACGCCCTGCACCGGCTTGAGCTGCGTGGTGAGGAAGCGCTGCAGAGCGGCGGTGTCGCGCACGCGCACTTTCACCAGCCATGAATGCGGGCCGGTGATGTGGTGCGCTTCCTGCACCTCGGCGAAGGAACGCAAGGCAGCCGCGAACAGGGCCTCGTCGGCGCGCGGCTCCAGGTCCACGAAGACGAAAGCGCACACGGTGATGCCGACGCGTGCCGGGTCGATCACCGCGCGGTTGCCGGCCACCGCGCCGGACGCGTTCAGGCGCCGCAGCCTGTCACTGACGGCGGAAACGGACAAGCCGATTTCCTGGCCGATCTCGGCAGCGGAGCGCCGGTTATCGGACTGGATCAGCTGTAGAATTTGCAGGTCGTGGGTATCCATGCGGCGATTTTGCCTGCATTGTCATGATGAGGCAAGCAAAATCGCTGAACTTGACTTATTCGAACGGATTCTTAACGGTCTTCACGTCGGCTGCCGGCAGATTTGCCGGCAGGGATTGCGCCTCCATCTGCGCCAGCACGTCGCCCAGCAAGGCGTGCAGCGCGCGCGCGTCGGCCAGTCCGGCCTGGTCCAGGCTCAGGTCGATATCGCCACTGATGGTAATGCGGTCCAGGCGGTTCTCTATCATCAGGCCACCGATGTGCAGCACGTCGGCCTCGTTCGCGTACGGGATGAATTTGTTTGCCATGTTCATTCTTCACTCTGGTTAACGTTTACGGATCTTCGGGCTCGGCAGGCGCAGCATGGTTTCCTTCTGGCGCGCCGACAGCGAAGGCAGCAGGTCGATGCCGATCTTGGCTTCCAGCTGCGCCACACTCATGGTGACATAGTTGACGTCCGCCTTGTTCTCGACAAAGTAGGCTGCGCCGGCGCGCTGGCGCGGGCTGTACACCACCTTATACAGATGGCTGGGCACCAGCACGTTGCCCACCTTGCGCAGCTCGCTGCCCAGGAAGGCCGGGCCGGTGATCACGTACAGGTCGCCCTCCTTCTTGGCCAGCTTGCGCACCGCCTGCTCGATGGCGGCCCAGACCTGGCGGTTATTGTCGGCATCCTGGGGGACCATATTGGCCAGCGTGAAGCTGTCGCGCTGCGTGGCGCGGTCAGGCATGTCGCCGTTGGGCGCCATGTGGCCGCGGTCGAACCCGCTGCGCGCGTAATCGGACAGCTCGGCCCGCTCGCTGCGCGGCAAGCGCGGCTCGGGATGGAAAGAGTTCTCCCGGTCCAGCTCGCGCGCCTGCTCGACGTTGCCGGAGGTCAGATGCTCGGCCGACCACAGCGGCGTGCGCGTGATCCCCGAATGCATGACACCGAACACCCCGTAGCACAATTCCCTGGTCGCCGAAGCCAGCTTACCGTTGCGTATCTCCGGCGTACGCCCATCGACATAATGAGAAGGGCAAGCGCCGGCGACCGCCCATCCCGTTGCCAGCGCCAAAACGCCGGCTGTTACCAATTTCCGAATCATAAATCCCTAAATAAACAAACAGTTGCGAAAGCGACCTGTGCCGCATTCCACCCACCACCGGGGTCTGACCCCGGTTTGGGTGGAATGCGGC
>NZ_BAAKJE010000173.1:0-48979 GCF_059704565.1 Massilia sp. NBRC 108631 | reverse complement strand
TCCAGACCAACATCCTGGCCCTGAACGCGGCGGTGGAGGCGGCGCGCGCGGGCGAGCAGGGCAGGGGCTTCGCGGTGGTGGCCTCCGAGGTGCGCAACCTGGCGCAGCGCTCGGCGGCGGCCGCCAGGGAGATCAAGGCGCTGATCGGCGAGTCGGTGCAGACGGTGGACGCGGGCGCGCGGCTGGTGGACGAGGCGGGGGCGACGATGGAAGGCATCGTCAAGGCCGTGCGGCAGGTGGCCGACATCATGACCGAGATCAGCGCGGCCAGCCAGGAGCAGAGCTCCGGCATCGCGCAGGTGAACCAGGCCATCGTGTCGATCGACGATGTGACGCAGCAGAACGCCGCGCTGGTGGAAGAGGCGGCGGCGGCTGCGCAGTCGATGCGCGACCAGGCCGAGATGCTGGCCGAGGCGGTCAGCGTGTTCCGGCTGGCGGAGCAGCAGTACCACGTGCACGCCCCGCGCAAGCCGGCGCCGGCCAGGCGCACCGCCAGCACCGCCGGCGAGGATTGGGAAGAGTTTTAGCCGGCGCTTGGCGGCCGTGCATCACCAGCTATAGCCCGCCTTCGCGTAGTAGTAGCGCCCGTTGAAGCCGTTGGGCGCAAAGCCGCTGTACGGATTGATGCCGTTGTTGTTCAGGTTGTTCAGCGACGTCACCTGGTCCGGATACTTGTCCGTCACATTGTCGATACCCGCGCTCAGCCGCCAGTTCTTGCCCAGCTTGACGCTGCCCGACACGTCCAGCACCCACTGCGGGCTGTACACCTGGTCCTGCGCGGCCAAGTTCTGCGGCACCGTGAAGCTGCCGTAGCGCGTGAGCTGTCCGCGCGCGGTCCAGACCCCGGCCGTATAGTCGGTCGCCAGGCTCAGCTTGTCCTTAGGCGAGCCCACGGTGGCGCGGTTCACCGTCTGGCGGTCGATCAGCAGCAGCTTGTTGGCCGTCAGTACGGCCGGATTGTCAGCCACACGCACGATCTCGTTCTTGTTGTGGTTGTAAGCCAGCGTGAAGTCCGCGCGGTCGCGGTTGGCCAGGTCGACGCGATAGGTGCTCACCAGGTCCACGCCCTTGGTGCGCGTGTCCACCGCGTTGGTGAAGTAGCGTGCCGCGCCCACCGGCGCGCCCTGTGCCGCCAGCGCCGCTTTCAGCGCGTCCGGCAGGATCAGGTTGGCCGAGAACAGGATGCGGTCGTCGATGTCGATGCGGTACACGTCCACCGTGGTGCTGAAGTTGCGGAACGGCTGCAGCTGCAGGCCCAGGCTCAGGTTCTTGGCCTTCTCCGGCTTCAGCGGCTGGGAGCCCAGCGCCAGTGCGGCGGCGCTGTTGACCGCGAAGGTGCCGGTTTCAATCGGCGTGTTCACGCCGTTGATGATGGAGAAGTTGGTGGTGGTGATGGTGTAGAACTGCTGCGCCAGCGACGGCGCGCGGAAGCCGGTGGAGGCGGTGCCGCGCAGCGAGACCGCGTCGCTGAAAGCGTAGCGCGCCGAGGCCTTGGCCGAGGTGGTGGTGCCGAAGTCGCTGTAGTTCTCGTGGCGCGCCGCCAGCGCGCCGGAGAACCGTGCGGTGAACGGCGCTTCCAGGTTCACGTAGACGGACTTGTTGTTGCGGCTGTTCTTGCCCGCGTTGACGGGGCGGAAGCCGCTGAAGCCTTGCGAGCCGCTGCCGCTGTAGGAGGCCGCGTCGCCAGCTTCGATCTCGTAGCTTTCGCGGCGCGCTTCGACGCCGGTGGCCAGCGTCAGCGGGCCGCCCAGGCCCGGCACCGCGAACTCGCGCGCCAGGTCGAAGTTGAACACGGACTGGGTGTTGGTCAGCTTGCCGAGGTGGAAGCTGGTCGGGCTCTTTTCCTTCAGGTCCTGGTTGACGGTGTTGTGGATGTTCAGGTCGAAGCGGTTGCTGCCGTAGTCCAGGCTGGCGTCCCAGCGCCATGCGCCGGCCGCGCCGCGCAGGCCGGCGGTCAGCGATTCGTCGATGGAGGTGCTGTCCTGCAGCGGCAGGAAGCCTTCCGGGAACAGCGGGCTGCGCTGCGCAGTGCCGTTCAGCGCGGTGCGCCAGGTGGCGGCGGCCTCGGTCTTGCGCTGGCCGAAATTGCCGTAGGCGTAGAAGTCGATGTCGTCGTTGACGCGCAGCTGGCTGTTGAAGAACAGGTTGCGCGGCTTGGTGTCCGGGTCGCCGTAGCGCTGGTTCACTTTGCCGTAGCGCGGCTCGGCCTTGTTGCGCAGGTCGGGGCCGGCGCGGTTGGTCGGGTCGCGCTCGGCCGCCTCGGCCGCCAGGCGCAGCCAGCCGCCGTTGCCCAGGTCGAAGCCGGCGGACGCCTTCAGCGTCACGCTCTGGCCGTCGCCTTCCTGGTATTCGCCGTAGCCGATTTCCGCTTCGCCGCCCTTGGCGCCTTTTTTCAGGATGATGTTGATGACTCCGGCGATCGCATCCGAGCCGTACTGGGCGGCGGCGCCGTCGCGCAGCACTTCGATGCGGTCGATGGCGGCGATGGGAATGGCGTTCAGGTCCACCGGCGCGGAGCCGCGGCCCAAGGTGCCGTTTACGTTGACCACGGCCGAGGCATGGCGGCGCTTGCCGTTCACCAGCACCAGCACCTGGTCCGGTGACAGGCCGCGCAGCTGCGCGGGGCGCACGGCGTCGCTGGCGTCGGCGCCGGACGGGCGCGGGAAGTTCACCGACGGCAGCACGCGGCCCAGCACCGTGGCCAGTTCGGTCGAGCCGGAAGCCTGCAGCTCGCGCGCGCCGATGATGTCGACCGGCGATTCGGAATCGGCGGTGCGGCGGTTCTTGGCGTAGGTGCCGGTCACCAGCACCGATTGCATCTCGGGTTCTGCCGCGCCTTGCGCGGTCTGCGCCGCAGCCGGCAGGCCGAGCGAAGCGACAAGGCTGAAGGCCAGCGCTGCGCGGCCTGGATGGGATTGCGTGTGGCGGAAGCTCATGGTTGACTCTCTTGCATGTATAAAGCAAGGAGCTTAATGAGGCGTTGCCAAAAGTGGAAGGAATCCTTCCTGCTAAGCTTATGTCACCCAGCTATATGGCGGCGCCCCGTTATGCGGGGCGCGCATATTACTGGCCCGGATTCGGCAGCCGCGCGTGGATGGCGTCGATCTGCGCCACCACTTCGGGCGCCAGCACGGTGCCCAGCGCGTCGATGTTTTCCTTCAGCTGCGCCAGGGTGGTGGCGCCGATGATGGTGGAGGCCACGAACCAGCGCGTGTAGCACCACGCCTGCGCCATCTGCGCCGGCGTCATGCCGTGGGCGCGCGCCAGCGCGGCATACTGCACCACCGCTTCCAGCACGGCCGGGCGCAGGTAGCGTGGGCTCCAGCTGGGCGGGAAAATCGTCAGGCGGCCGTGCGCTTTCGGGTTGT
This sequence comes from Massilia sp. NBRC 108631, assembly GCF_059704565.1. Taxonomy (NCBI): domain Bacteria; kingdom Pseudomonadati; phylum Pseudomonadota; class Betaproteobacteria; order Burkholderiales; family Oxalobacteraceae; genus Massilia; species Massilia sp. NBRC 108631. Next base: position 45,611 of record NZ_BAAKJE010000173.1, on the reverse strand, counting down.
CCAGGTATTTGGCGCTGAGCTGGCCGAAAGCCAGCGGGCTGTACGCCAGCAGGCTGACCTGCTCGCGGTAGCAGGTCTCGTTGAGCAGGCTGGTTTCGTAGTGGCGCGCCGTCAGGTTGTACAGGTTCTGGATGGTGGCGATGCGCGGCAGGCCCTTCATCTCGGCCTGCTTGACGAATTCGCTCACGCCCCAGCACGATTCGTTCGACACGCCGATGTGGCGGATCTTGCCTTCCCGCTGCAGCTCGCCCAGCACGGCCAGCGTGTCTTCGATCGCCACGCAGGCGCGCTCGTTGGCCGGATCGAACACGGAGGCGCCGAAGATGGGCACATTGCGGCTCGGCCAGTGCAATTGGTATAAATCGATATAGTCCGTTTGCAGGCGCTGCAGGCTGGTGTCGACGGCGGCGCGGATGTTGGCCGCGTCCAGGTTGTTGCGGCCGCCGCGCACCCAGTGCATGTTCGGGTTCGGTCCGGCCACCTTGGTGGCCAGCACCACATTGGCGCGCTTGCCACTTTTCTTCAGCCAGCTGCCGATGTGGCGCTCGGTGGCGCCCTGCGTTTCGGCGCGCGGCATCACCGGGTACATCTCGGCGGTGTCGATGAAGTTGACGCCGCGCTCGAGCGCGTAGTCGAGCTGGCTGTGCGCGTCGGCTTCGGAGTTCTGCTCGCCGAAGGTCATGGTGCCGAGGCAGATTTTGCTGACTTTCAGGCCGCTGGCGCCGAGCGTGGAGTAGTCCATGGGCGCTCCTTTACTTGCGGCGGACCGCGTCGGCGCAGTCGCGCACCAGCGCGGGGCCGGCGTAAATCAGGCCGCTGTACAGCTGCACCAGCTGCGCGCCGGCGTCCATTTTCACCTTGGCGTCCGCGCCGCGCATGATGCCGCCCACGCCGATGATGGGCAGGGCATCGCCCAGCTCCGCCTTGAGCGCGCGGATCACCTGGTTGGACAGCTCGAACACCGGCGCGCCGGACAGGCCGCCCGCTTCGGCGCCGTGCTGCATGCCTTCCACGGCGCTGCGGCTCAAGGTCGTGTTGGTGGCGATCACGCCGTCGATCTTGTGGCGCAGCAGCGCGTCGGCGATGTTCTTGACCTGGTCGCCGTCCATGTCCGGCGCGATCTTCAGGGCCAGCGGCACGTAGCGCTTGTGCTGGTCGGCCAGGCGCTGCTGCGCGTCCTTCAGCTGGGCCAGCAGGCCGTCGAGCTCGGAGCCGCCCTGCAGCTGGCGCAGGTTCTTGGTGTTGGGCGAGGAGATGTTCACCGTCACGTAGCTGGCGTAGGGGTAGACCTTCTGCAGGCAGTGCAGGTAGTCGTCGGCGGCGCGCTCGATCGGGGTGTCGGCGTTCTTGCCGATGTTCAGGCCCAGCACGCCCTCCTTGTTCTGGTAGAAGCGCGAGGACTGCACGTTGGCCACGAAGGCGTCCACGCCGCCGTTGTTGAAGCCCATGCGGTTGATGATGCCGTGCGCGGCCGGCAGGCGGAACATGCGCGGCTTGGGGTTGCCCGGCTGCGCGCGCGGGGTGACCGTGCCCACTTCGATGGAGCCGAAGCCCAGGTCGGCCAGCGCGTCGATGAAGGCGCCGTCCTTGTCCAGGCCGGCGGCCAGGCCGACCGGGTTCTTGAACAGGATGCCCATCACGGTGCGCGGGTCCGGCTTGGGCGGACGCATGAAAGCGCGGGTCAGGCCCAGTTTGGAGGCCTTCTTGAGCGCGGGCAGCGTGAAGTGGTGGGCGGCTTCCGCGTCCATGGAAAACAGCATGGGGCGGGCGAGGGAGTACAGGAATTTGTCGGACATGGCGGGGGCGGGCGGAAAAAGTAGCCCGTATTCTACCTTGCCATGACACTCCATTGTCCCTTGATGCGCGCCTCCAGCGGCTGGAAATTGATCTTGTACGACATTTTCGGGCTATCGGCGATCCAGTAGCCGAGGTAGACATAGGGCAGGCCCAGCTCGCGCGCCTGGGTGATCTGCCACACGATGTTGTAGGTGCCGTAGGAAGCGCCTTCCACTTCGGGGTCGAAGAACGTGTAGACCGAGGACAGGCCGTCCGACAGCACGTCGATGATGCTGACCATGCGCAGCGTGCCGTCCGGCTCGCGGAACTCCACCAGGCGCGTGTTGACGCGGCTTTGCAGCAGGAACTGCGCATACTGGTCGCGGCTGTCCTGGTCCATGCCGCCGCCGGCGTGGCGCGTGCTCTGGTAGCGCAGGTACAGGTCGTAGTGCTCGTCCGAGAACGACAGCGTGGCCACGCCCGCCGTCAGGTCGCTGTGGCGGTTCCAGGCGCGGCGCTGGCCGCGCGTGGGCTGGAATTGTTCCGCCACCACGCGCACCGGCACGCAGGCCTGGCAGCCGTCGCAATAGGGCCGGTAGGTGAAGATGCCGCTGCGGCGGAAGCCGTTGCGCACCAGTTCGGAATACACGTCGGCATTGATGAGGTGCGACGGTGTGGCCACTTGCGAGCGGGCCTGGCGTTCATCCAGGTAGCTGCAAGGGTAGGGCGCTGTCGTGTAGAACTGCAGCGTTGCGAATGGCAGGTCGTTCAGGTGCGTCATGCGCTTCCCGGGGCAAAAATGGTGTCCGTGTGCATATCATAGCGCAGAAACCTGCGAACTCTGCACGCTAATCGGACGCGCCGGGGTAGGGCTGCAACGGGGTCCAGTCGGCAATGGCGGGCAGGCCGATGCTGGCGCGCAGGTGCTGCAGGAATTGTGCGCGCGGAACCGGGGCTGCGCCCAGCGAGGCCAGGTGGCCGGTCTCCTGCTGGCAGTCCACCATGGCTACGCCATTGCGTTTCAAGAAATGCACCAGGTAGGCCAGCGCGATCTTGGAGCCGTCGGTCACGCGCGCGAACATGGATTCGCCGTAGAACATGCGGCCGATGCACACGCCGTAGGCGCCGCCCACCAGCTCGCCGTCCAGCCACAGTTCGGACGAGTGGGCGTAGCCCAGCTGGTGCAAGCCGGTGTAGCCGGCGATGATGTCGTCCGAGATCCAGGTGCCGGGGCCGTCGCGGCGCGGCGCGGCGCAGGCGCGCATCACATCCTCGAAGGCGCTGTCAAAGCGCACCTGCCAGCGGCCGGCGGGATCGGCCGCGCTGCGCTGGACCTTTTTAATGGCTTTTTTCAGGCTGTCCGAGACGCGGAAGCGTTCCGTCATCAGCACCATGCGCGGGTCGGTGCTCCACCACAGGATGGGCTGTCCCTCGGAAAACCAGGGGAAGATGCCGCGCTGGTAGGCCGCCAGCAGGCGCGCCGGCGACAGGTCGGCGCCGGCGGCCAGCAGGCCGGGCGCGTCGGACGTCAGCGCCTGCGAGACGTCGGGGAAGGGAGTGTGGGCATCGAGCCAGGGGATCATACGTCGCTGCGCATGGGTTTCGTGATGTCCTGGGTGTGGAAGCCGTAGCCGCCGCCGCTGGCGCGCATGCGGGCGCGGTCGGCGAAGAACAGTTCCAGCGTGTTGCGGATGGTGGGGAAGGCCAGGTCGTCCCACGGGATCTGCGCTTCCGTAAACAGCTGCACCTCCAGGCTTTCCTCGCCGGGCGCGAAGTCGAGGTTGCGCAGCGTGGCCAGGTAGAACATGTGCACCTGGTGCACGCGCGCCACGTTCATCAGCGAAAACAGCGGACCCAGTTCGATATTGGCGCCGGCTTCCTCGACGGTTTCGCGCACCGCCGCTTCGGCTGTGGTTTCGTTGTTCTCCATGAAACCGGCGGGCAGGGTCCAGTAGCCATAGCGCGGCTCGATGGCGCGCTTGCACAGCAGCACCTGCAGCTGGCCGTCACGCTCCCACACCGGGATGGAGCCGAGCACCATCTTGGGGTTTTGATAATGGATGGCGGTGCAGTGGGTGCAGACGTAGCGCGGGCGGTTGTCGCCGGCGGGGATGGTCAGCTCGACCGGGTTGGCGCATTCGGAACAGAATTTCATGGGAGGCGGTTCTAGTCAGCGGTTTCTCGTCACAGTAGTGCTTACTTTACACCGATTGCAGGCGCTGCGCGTAGCGCGAACGCAAGCTATGCGGGCGGGTGGAAGGATAAATCGGCTCTATCATCGATGATTTTGGGATTGATATTGCCTAAAGTCTCCAGTTGCCCTATAATACGTTCATACAGACGCGGGGTGGAGCAGTCTGGCAGCTCGTCGGGCTCATAACCCGAAGGTCACAGGTTCAAATCCTGTCCCCGCAACCAGATTCGGCGAAGCCGTTGATTCCTAAAGTGAATCAACGGCTTTTTGCTTTTCCGAGGTGCGCCACCTAGTGAGCCACCATGCACATCAAGACCCCGCGCCTTATTCGCAACCGCCTCGGCGTCTATTATTTCCGCGTCAAACTCGACGGCATTGAAAAACGCCTCAGCCTTCGCACCAAGTGTTCTCAAACTGCTAATATTCTCGCGTTGCAGCTCAACTTGGATATTGAGAGGAAGCGCTTGATGAGCAATCCACTGCTGGCCGACCTGGGCCTTGATGCCGACCGGTTGCGCCGTTACGAGCTGGACTTGAAGAACGGCGTGGCGAAAGCCAAAGGTCCCGCCGACCACAAGCGCATGATGGAGGCCATCGACAAGATCGGCATGCTCCCTCCCGATCTCCCGTCCTACCCCACGCCGGGCCTCCACGCCCCGGCGCCGCCACCCGCGCCGGTCATCGCCCCCTCAATGCCGCTGTCGGCTGCGACAAAGGTCTGGCTGGCGGAGCGGGCGAAGAAGAACGCCCCCCGCACCGTTGACGCCGAGCGCTTCCACATCGCGGATTTCGCGCGGCACCTCGGCGCGGACCTGCCGGTCAACGAGCTGTCCAAGCCCGTCGTGGTCGGCTACAAGAACGCCCGGCTGGGCGAGGGGCAGACCGGCAAGACGGTGGACAACAAGCTGATGACGCTCCACGACTTCTTCAAATACCTCAGCGCCAACGCCCTCTACACCGCCTCGGACTCGAATCCGGTCGATGGCCTGTTCGTGCTGACCAAGCGCGAGCGCGTGAAGAAGAACGAGCCCTACCAGCCCTTCACCAACGACGACCTGCAAGCCTTCTTCGATCCCGCGTCCTACCCCCATGCGATGGACGCGCCGGACCTCTTCTGGTCCCCGCTGGTGGCCGCCTACACCGGCATGCGGATCAGCGAGGCGACGGCGATCCGCTGCGACGACGTGCGTCAAGCGAATGGCGTGCATTACATCCACATCCCCGAGAGCAAAACGACCGCCGGGGTCCGCAACGCGCCGATCTCCGATGCCCTGATCGAGCTGGGCTTCCTCGACTACGTGGCCGAGGCGCGGGCGGCTGGCTGCGACCGAATCTATCCGGACAGGACGAAGGTGAACCACACTTACTCGAAAGAGCTGTCGCGGGCCATGCTGGAATATCAAGCAGCCATCGGCATCAAGAAGGAAAACGACCACAAGAGTTTCCACTCGTTCCGGGTGAACGTCATCACTGCCATGGCGGACAACGGCGCGAACACGCCCCAAGTGATGAAGATCGTCGGGCACAAGAACGGCGGGAGCGACGAGACGCACCTCGGCTATGTCCGCGAGCTTAAGGAACTCAAGCCAATCGTGGACGCCCTGAGCTGGCCGATTGATGTGGCCGCGTTGCGGTATGACGGGCGCTATGAAGAGTTCTTGCTCAACAAAAAGAACTGGGCGGGCGCGAAGCCCAAGAGAAAAGCAGCCAACGCCGCCTCGGTCAAAAACAAGACAGTGAAAGCGCAAGATTGAAGCGTTCAATTCGGAGTCGCTAGCGCGCCTCTCCTAGCCTGCCTTGCCTGGGCGCCGCCAGGCGGGCAGGCTAGGCAGGAGATCAGATTTCGGTGTAAGGATAGGCATTCTTGATATTCGTCGCGTGATAGCTGCCCACCGACGGCGCGTGCTTGAGCTCGTTAAAAACGTACTCAGGGACATTGGAGTAATCGTATGTCCTGTTCGATTTGAACTCGATGCGCAGGGTGTTCGAGGTGGAGTCGTAGCCGATACGCTCGATGTTCGACGAGTCAACGAATTGCATGTCCATGGGGGCTCCTGTTTTGGTTAGTCCTGCTTGGGCGCGGCGCTTGGGTCTTGATTGCGCCACGCAGACACCAGCCCCGAATAGTCCTCCTCGCCAACCGCCTTCGACCAGCTTGCGGCGACCACCGGGTCTTTGCTATCGGGGAAATGGCCTTCTCGCGGCAGCTTGAAGCGGCAGCGCATCGGCAACCGGGCGGCCTCGCCAGCGATGACGGCCTCCCCGGTTCTAAGCACTGGCAAGCTGTCCACGATTCCGGAGATCCCTTCCGACATCGCCGACTTCACGCGGCTGCGATCCGTGGCGTTGTTGATCCTCAGCGCGAACAGCGTTCCGCACTGCGACAAGATGGTTTCGTCAATTTCGGAGGGCCGTTGGCTGACCAGCATGGCGCCGACACCGAACTTGCGCCCCTCCTTCGCGATCTTCTGCACCATGCCCTTGGCCAACCCGACGGACCCGGCGGACAGGTAGCGATGGGCCTCTTCCAGCACCAGTAGCACCGGCCTGCTCTTCATGCCTTCTTTGTAGTTCCGGCCCCATAAAGCCGACTCGAAAATAATGTCCAGAACGGACCCAAGCAGCAAATCCAACCGCGCGGAAGGCATGCCGGAGAGGTCGAGAATGGTGACCGGTTTGTCGTGACCAAGCCAGCTCTTGATGAGCTCCGGCAGATCTTTCTTCACCTTCAACTCGGCATCAGGCTGCCAATCGCCTGGATTCATGAAGAAAGAAAACTGATTGTCCAACAAACGCGACCGCATTAATTCAAGCTGCCTTTTCATCGAGCCGCCGCTGCCTTTAAACGGGGACTTCCCGCCAGGAGCAGGCGGATTGAATTTTGGCGGAGTCAAAGTCTCCGCATCCCCTTCCTCGGCGACAGAGGGCGTTGTTTGTTCCTTGTCCTCCCAATTCACGTTGTCATGCCACATCAGGTCATGCCAGATCTGTTTTAAATTGAACGGGATGGGCGTGTCCGCCGAAATCCGTCCCTGATCGACACCCGGCACAGCGTTGTTTTTGATGAACGCGATCTTCTGTTCCACGATGCGGTCAAAAATCAGGCTTTTGTTGCCCTCGGAGGTCGGGCCGCACAGAAAATCAATCAGGTTTTCGGATGACACGCACCAGTAAGGAATATGAAGCTTGGTTTCCCCCGCCTTGGGGATGACCGAAAAAACGGAGGCGATATCGCCCAGCGCTGCCGAATACTCCCCATGGATGTCGATCAGCACGATCCGCGCCGCAGGGTAGCTGGTCTTGCCATGCTCATCCGTCACGATGGACCTGAGCAGGCTGGACACGCTGGTGGACTTGCCGGAGCCCGTCGAGCCCAGCACTGCGGAGTGGCGGGTCACCAGCTTGTCCAAGTCGATGCTAACCTTGATACTGTCCGAGCTCGACAGCGTGCCCACGACGATCTGGCCGGAGTCCGCGCCGCCATAGATTTTTCTGAGATCGCTCTCGACAACCAAGTGCGCCTCGTCGTTGATGCTGGGGTATTGGCTGATGCCCCGCTCGAACTCGTCGCCAATCGTTTCGCCCACCAACTCGATCTTGATCCAGCGGCGATCCGTTTCGTGCGCGTCGCCGATCTGGTCCACGCTAGAGGATTCGCTGGTCTCTGCGATCAGTCCATACAGGTTGTTATACCCTTGTGGAATCCTGACGAAGCTGCCCACTTGGCCCACGCGATGGGTTTTCCCGCCAATGATCAGCAAGCCGGAGTTCACCTGCGGCGCCAGCTCAACCGTCAATGAAGAGCCCGCCACGGCGCTGACGCTGCCCAGGTAAGTCGGCTCCTTATTCATCGGCGGCGGCCTCGGGCGCTGGCGCGGGCTCAATCGCTTTGGATTTTCCACCGCCGGACATGGCGAGGAATCGAGCCAACAGCTTGAAGTCCCCCAACAAGAACGCGCCTTCATGCCAGTATTCCGCGCGGATCGCCTCCCAATTTTTGCTGGGCGGATCGCCCAATTTCCAAGGGGCCCTGATGCCATTGATGATAGCGCCGTCCCGGCAGTAGACGCTCATGTTCGGGCAGCGAGACGCCAGCTCGGATGCGTAGACCTCGTTTTCAAGAGTTTGATACTGCAACGCGATCAAGGCGGAGGAGGGGTTGGCGGACATGCACTCGCTCAGCTTGGCGGAAATGTGCGCGTCGGCGAACGAGAAGCCCGAGCAGATGAGCAACGTGTCAGGCTCTAACAGAAAATTCTTCAAGCGCTCAAACAACGACGAGAACGGCGCGGACTGCGTTTGGTCATACTTGATGTGCGATGGATACACCATCGTGGAGCCCGCCTCGGCGTTGCTGCGGACAATCTCGCCGGTGGCGCTCTTTGACCAGCCAATGGAGCCGTGCAGCTTCCACAGGCGCACCCAGCGCTTGGGCAGGTCGTTGTTGGAAATGCTGGATGGGTCGAAAAACGGAACCTTGGAGCCGGAGAAGCCGTCGAAGTAAGGCGTCCTGACGCGCTCCATCGCCTCCTCGAAAAGCAAGTCGTAGTTGGTGGTGAAAATTTCCACCGGGTGGTTGCGATTGATGCCATTGATCCACGAAATCGTATCGGAAAACGGGTTCTCTCCCGCTGGCAACGGCTTGTTCACGATCTCATAAATCAACGCGCATATCTTTTGCGACAGGGACTGAAAGCCCTCGGCGTCAAGGCCGCAGACCTTGGATTCGCCGATTACCTCCGCCAACGCGCGAATGCGAGAGAGAGCCAGCTCGATGTTCGAGTTTTGGATCTGCTTTTCGATCCCTTCAAACGCTTCCTTGAACTCGTCCTGGAGGCCTTTTCGGATCAGCTCCGTCAAGCCAGCAACATTAGGGATCAGCGGCACATAGGCACCGTCCTCGCCGACGTTTACGCTGACGGGAGCGCCCGCGCCGATCAGTATCCCTATCTTTTTGCGCCCATGGGAAATGATATGTTTGAAGTCAAACATATACTGATCCGGGTTGTGAACGGTCTTCGTCACGCGTTGCCTTTACGGATGTGGAAGGAGCAGTGGTCGCCAAGCGCGAAACGGCTTCATGGCGCGCCGGGGATGCCAGACTGTCATATTATTAACAATAGGAAATTTAGGCAAGGAAAGGTTTTCGCTTGCAAATCGCTATCAACTGGCGCCAGAATGCCCCGCCTCCGCGCGTTGCCGAGGCGGCTACACAGGCAGCACCTGGGAGCGGAGGAACGCTTGGCGATACAGCTCCGCGCCGTTCGCGAGGCCCAGCTTCTTCTTGATGTTCGAGCGATAGGTCTCGACCGTATGCGGCGACAAGCTGAGCTCCCGCGCGATGTCCCCTTTCTTCAAGCCTTGCCCGATCAAGCGGAAGACGGTGATCTCGCGATCCGACAATGCGCTCAGCTCTGTCGGATCGTCGGCCAATCCCGCGCTGGCGATGCGGTTCACCAGGTCGTCCCGCAGCGCCTCCGACAGCCACACCTTGCCGCTTCGGACCGTCTGGACGGCGTGCTTCATCGCCTTCGCCGCCGACTGCTTCATCACGTAGCCCCGAGCTCCTGCGCGAATCGCTCGCTCCGCATACAAGCGTTCGTCGTGCGCCGAGACGACGAGGATCGCCATGTCGGGAGCGACTGAGCGCAGGCGCTTGATCAAGTCGAAGCCTAGCGAGCCGCCGAGGAAGAGCTCCACCAGCGCGAGGCTCGGGGCGACGCTCCGCGCCAAGTCGAGAGCCGCTTTGGGGCTGTCCGCCTCGTGGATGATGAACGCCTCGTCAAGCTGGCGGAGCAAACCGACTGCGATCCGTCGCGTCCAAAGCTATGCGACTCGTTGCGCCGCTCCACCTCTTTCGATCCCAGCGCTTTGGCAAGCGCTTCCGCAGTGTCGCCCTGACTCATCTGCCCCACTAAAATCGACCCGGTCATCGAAACGAGCGAGCGGACTGATTCGCGGCCATGCACTTCCTCTAGCTGCGACAAGTCCTGACATGCGGCGACACAGCGAACGCCGCGAGAACGACCAACTGAAGATAACGGGAGAACAGGTATCTTTCCACATTGGGGCAACTCATCCAAAACAATCCAAACTTTTCGCTTCGGATCGTCATCAATTTCGACGCTATTCACGAGCCCGCCCAACTTGGCTCCGCAAGCTCGCGGCTATGCGTTTGAAAAATTCCTCAAGACGCTTTTCGATGTTTTCGGTTTGGAAGCTCGTCAAGCCTTCCGCCTGCAAGGAGAGCAAATCGACGGCAGTTTTCAATTGGGCCATGAAACCTATTTGCTGGAAGCCAAATGGCAAGGCGCTCCCATCGGCGCCGCCGACCTGCATGTCTTCCAAGGCAAGCTGGATCAGAAAGCCGCATGGGCTCGCGGCTTGTTCATCAGCGACAGCGGGTTCACGGCGGACGGCCTAGCCGCTTTTGGCCGAGGCAAGCGCATCATTTGCATGAGCGGCTTGGATCTCTACGAGATGCTCAACCGCGAGATTCCCCTAAACCACGTTCTTGAGCGCAAGGTCCGCCGCGCGGCGGAGACCGGCGCCGCCTTTGTTCCGGTGAGCGAGCTGTTTCCGTAATCGCGGTGGAAAGCTGGGAGTTCCGCCGCATAAAGAAGCGCGCCACATTCGTGGCGCACTGCAAGTGCGTTACGTGTATAGAAAAAATAATGGGCGAAAACGAGGCTCAATGTCGACTAGCTCTTTCTGAAGGGTCGCAGACTTCTGGTAAGATCGCGGTCTACCTCACTACATCGAAGCGCTCAGCAAACCACAGCGCGCAGAATTCAATGGCCGTAAAACTGAACTCCATCTACCTCGACGCTAGCAAGATCGAAGGCGCTATCAAGAGCTTCCGCAGCGACATGGCGGTTGACGGCCCTACGGCCAAAGAGAAGTTTACGGAGTATCAGTTGACCGTCCCCGACGCTCCGGTTGGCATATTGCATGTGTATCACCGAGCCGACGGCACCATCACGCTTCACCACAAGGTTGGCAAAAATCAGGAGCTCTCGTTAGCCGTCGCGGAGCATGTGGCGACCGCTTGCAAGAAAACGGAGTATGAGCAACGCCCGCTCGTGCTGGAAGTGATCGCGCAGAAAGACTGGGACTTCTTGATCGCGCATCTGGGCGACGACTGGAAGTTTCAAGTGACCCAAGAAAAGCTGGAGCACGGCGTTCGCTACAAGATCAAGAAAGCCCAGGGCGACGAGGTGTTCGTGCATCGCTACAACACCGGACGCTTCTTGATGCAAGGGAAGGCCAGGGAACTCTACGGGGTGGTCGCCTCCCTGCTGTGCGAGCTCACCCCGGACAAGCAAGCGATTGTTCAAGCCCAGTTGGCGACTTTCAACTTGGAGCAAGTGAAGGCGCAGGATTTGCTGGAAGAGCTCAAGCAATGGACGCCTAGCGCCGTTAACATACTTGGAGGGGCGGGGGCAGCGATCATCGCGCCATCGCTCGCGTTGGCGAAGTTGAACATAGAACTGACCGATTATTCGGCGTTCGCCTACCCGGCGCTCAGAGGTTTGGAAGCCTACATGAAGGCGCTGATGGCAGAGCATGGCGTAGCGATTTCGAACGCGGCAGGCTTTGGCAGTAGCTTCAACGGGCCGAAGCTCAAGAGCGGCGTCGCCACGCGGATCAAGTGCCCCAGCACTGTTGCCGCTGTGGAAGCCTCTTACGCGTTGTATAATAAACACCGGCCCAGCCTTTTTCACACGGAAGCAAACGTGGAGTTTTCACGGATCATCGAGCGAAAGGAAGAAGCGGTCGGCATCGTGCATGATGTGTTGAGGACCATCGAGCAGACGGCTTCCCAAATACCAAAATGAAACGATCAGGAAAACATTTCGAAGTTTTAGAGGCTCCCGGGGAGAAAGCGTTCATATGCTTCTCTTTGGACAGCGCTCGGCCAGACTCTTATATGGATGAGCTGGAAAAAGCTTTGATAGCGAAGAGATTTGAGGGCGACGTTTTGCTCGACCTCTTGGTCGCGAACGGAGAGTCCTCGCGCCGCTTTCTTCGATTGACATTTGACGGCCAGCGACTGCATTGGCTCAAAGCCAAGCCTGCCCCCATGGCGACCCTGAGCAAAGCGTTGCTGGACTTTTGCCAGAGCTTTTACGCCGCCCATCCCGCCGCGCTGAAGAACAGCGTCTTGTCCCCCGCCGCCCAGCACCGCATCAAGACCAGCGCTCACGCGCTAGCGTGAGAGCCCTTATACACCCTAGCTTTGCCTCCGACATCGGCTTACCAAGCATATAGGCCTGCCAAGTCGCGCCTTCTCTGCAAGCAACCACCTTGACTGAATTGACTTCGTTTCCCTCTAGCCAAGCCAGCAAATCGGACTTGAGACACACGTTCTAGTTACCTCCCATCAAGCCGTCCCCCCCTAGGTTGGACAGACTCCGATCTAGTCCTCGCTGCACCATCGCCTCCAAAGCGCTCAAAGACTTCGCAAAAAAAATGCAGCCTTGATTCGCAAGCAGCACGTAATCAACCAATCCATCGGTCGAGGCAAAGCCAGGTCGCATCATCAGAACACCTCATACCCGACGATTGACACCTAGATTTCTCTATGAGAAGAGATACTGGAAGGGAAATCTCCTATTTCGTATAAAGGCAGAGAAAAATGACAGACTTCGGAATTTATGGACTTTTTGCGCTTATTTTTGGCCTTATATCCGGCACATTGCTAGGCCAGCTTCTTGGGGCGAAACTAAATACACGAGAAACAAAAGCCAAAAACTCTCGCTAACTTTCCTTTGCTTCTCCTTTTAACTCTCCTATGATTTGCCCAGTAGGTTGCGGAGGAAGAGGGGAATTAGCATCCAATGGCATAATGTAGCCAGTAAATCGGGCATGAATAGTAGTCGTTAGTTTTTTAACCACTACCGCTCCAACTATACAATTCCCTCCGATCCCCGAAATTAACAAATAAAAGTTTATCAGATACGAAATAGAGCTCGGCGTTACGTGTGCATTATCGAGAGAAATTTGGGAAGCTAAAAATGCCCCTGCCAATCCCTCTACAGACAAAAAAGCACCGCTCCATAACAACGCGCTCGGCGTATTATATTTTGTGATGGAAGCTAGAGCACCTGCTAGGCCCGCAGCTCCTACCATGATTGCGATTACTGCAGTCCATGCCGATTCAGTCATACTGTGCGACTCTTTGGAGAAGTTGGAAATTGCCAATGTAGCATGAAAAAGTATCTTGCCGTAAGTAAAAAGTGATACACTTGTGGTCACACCCCTTGAACCCCGCGCCCGGAAGCCCTCGCGCCGCGCTTCGCCTTCAGGTTCAACGGCTAGGCCGACTTTTGAGTCCGCGTTGGGCACGTATCCTGTCCCCGCAACCAGATACAGAAAGCCGTTGAATTCGAAAGAGTTCAACGGCTTTTGCGTTTGGGCGCTTATTTTTTCAGGAACACAATGAAGTAAAGCGAGAACAGGATAAAGGCCACCCCGCTGACGATGACGAGCATGCCCAATCGATTGGTGAGTTTGTGCCGGTTTTCCTGATTCTCAATATACTCGGCAAACCGCTTCATGATTTTCCTCCGGCGCGAGCCTATCCCGCCAAATAGTAGTGAACCATCGCGTAAGTAACGGCTGTTATAACAGCGACGATGATTGATATTAGCACTATCCCTGGCAGGGCATTCGTCCCATCACCGTGCTTTGCGGCGGTTGCATCCGACGTGCTGATTGAGACCAATACCGACGATACGACAATGATGAGCACATGCAAGCCGATCGCTGCCCATGCGTACACCGCCTTGTTTTGATCATGCGATTGCCCGAACGTGCCTGCGGCTTCATGGCAGGCCGCTGCGCACATTGCGATGACAGGCCAGTACAGTTGGCCATCCTGCACTGCCCATCTGAGCAGCACTTTTACTTTGCCCCTGTGCTGACGGCCTGCAGCCAAGAGCGGCAGCAGCGCTAGAGGGGCGAGCAACGGGACGCCGATGTTCAGCAGGAACCAGCCCAGGAAGTTAATGAGTTCCATGTTTGCGCCTCGGGGAGGATGGAGGCAGCATAGCCGAGGGGGCTGCAGCCCGCTTTGGCGGGGATCAAGCGCTGACGAAGTGCATTCGGTGCATTGTTTCCATTATGATGTCGGCTATGCAACGATCACTCCTTGTCCTGCTCGTTTTCCTGGCCTGTTCCGCGCTCCGTGCGGACGGGCATGCCGGCCCCGCTGCGCACCCTGCGCTGGCGCGGCTGCCGGCGCGCATGCTGTGGGCCTGGGAGCGGCCGGAGGACTTGCGCTGGCTGCCGGCCGATGTGGGCGTGGCCTACGTGGCTTCCACCATCCTGCTGCGCGGCGCGGACGCGCTGGTCCATCCGCGCACCGCGCCGCTGCTGCTGGCCGACGGCGCGGCGCTGGTGCCGGTGCTGCACGTGGACGCGTCGTGGCGCGAGCCGCCGGCGCTGAGCGCGCAGCAGTCGGCGCGCATCGTGCAGGAGCTGCTGCGCGTGGCGCAGCGCGGCAACCGCAGCGTGGTGCAGCTCGACTTTGAAGTGCGCCGCTCGCAGCGCCCCTTCCTGGCGCAGACCATCGCCGGGATCCGCCGCCAACTGGACCCGCGCATCGCGCTGTCGGTGACGGCGCTGGCCTCGTGGTGCATGGACGACGCCTGGCTGCCGGCCGGCCTGGCCGACGAGGTGGTGCCGATGGCCTTCCGCATGGGAGCGGGCCAGGACACGCTGCGCCAGCGCCTGCACCGCCAGGGTTTCACACAGCCCGTTTGCCGCGCCGCCGCAGGCTACGCCAGCGACGAGCCGCCGCTGCGCAGCGTGGCCGCGCGCGGCTATTACTTTTCTCCCCGTCCGTGGACCGCCGCAAGCTGGCGCGCCATGCGGGCGCATACCTACGCAGACATTTCTTCAGACACCTACTCAGCCTATCCATGAAACGATTCCGTATCCTGCCTTCCATCATTGCCGCCGCGCTGTTCGCGGCGCTGCCGCAGCCTGCACTGTCCAGCGGCGGCGACGGCTTCAGCGCCAACCGCTTCGCATCCGAATTCCAGGTGGCGCCCGGCGTGCTGTCCCAGTTCGCGGGCGGCAATCTGGGCGTGCTGCCCGGGACCTATTGGCGCGTCTACCAGTACATGGCGTACCAGGCCGCGAAAGGCCGCCCGCTCACGCCGCAGCAATTGGCCGCGCTGGAACTGGACCGCTGGCACGTGGGCAAAGCCAGCGACTGGGACTATAGCTATGAAGCGGAGAAGAACGGTTCCGGCGCCTGGCTGAAGGAGCGTGCGGCGTACGCCAGGCAGTGGGGCCTGGCGGAAGTCAAACTCGACGTGATGGCGGACGTGGATCACGCCAGCTACGTGAACTGCCATGCCGACGCGTTCAAGCAGGCTGCGCTGACGATGAAGGCGCGCGCGCAGCTCGGCGCCGGAGGCAAGCCGGATCAATGGCACAAGGCCTGGCTGCAAGGACAGGATGCGGTGTTCGCCAACTGCGAGGAGCCGGCCTACCAATACGGCTCGCCCCAGCCGAAGCGCGTGGTGCAGCTGCCGCCCGCCGTGCCGGCCAATGCGCCGGACTGGCTGAAGGCCGACCAGGCTTACCAGGTCGCCGCCGCGCATTTCTACGCCCGCAATTTCGACGCGGCGCGCAAGCAGTTCCTGGCCGTGGCGCAGGATGGCAAATCGCCGTGGCGCACGCTGGGCGGCTACCTGGCTGCGCGCAGCCTGATACGCAGCGCCACGCTGGAGCAGGACGGCAAGGCGCCGGACCGCGCGGCGAAGCTGGCGCTGGCGCGCCGGGAACTGGAGGCGCTGGCGCCCGCCTACGCGCCGGCCAGGCAGATGATTTCGCTGGTGGACGCGCGCCTCGATCCGGTTGCGCGCATCGCGGTGCTGGCGCGCCGGCTGGAGCAGGAGCCGTTCAGCGCCGAGACGCCAAGGCTGCTGAGCGACTACCTGGTGCTGCTGGACCAGCAGCCGCGCAGCGCCATGATCCTGGCGCAGGAACCGTTGACGGCCTGGATCGGCAGCATGCAGGCCGAGGCGCCGCTGGACGTCTATGAAAGCCCGAACAGCAAAGAGGTGCAGCAGGCGCGCGCGCAAGCCTTGTCGACCCTGCGCGCGCGCTGGCTAAAGCAGCAGGACGATGGCGCCATATGGCTGGCGCCGCTGCTGACGCTGGCCCACGCCGGCGAATTGAGCGAGGCCGAGAAGAAGGCCGCCGCCGCCGTGCCGGCCAAACACCCGCTGTATGTCACGCTGCAATACCACCTGGCGCGGTTGGCCATCGCCGAGAAGCAGGCGGCGCAGGCCGACAAGGACATCGATCGCCTGATGGCCAGCCACGGCAAGGCCATGTCGGTGGCCACCAGCAACCGCTATCTGGCGCTGAAGATGTTTTCGGCCGGGAGCATCGATGAATTCCTGAAGGCCGCACCGCGCAAGCCCGACCCCGTCGAAGCGGGCGAGGCAATCGACAGCAAGCCGGCAGAAGGCGAAACCGACGAGGACTTCGGCCGCAGCGTGTACCGCCACTTCCCCACCAGCGCGCTGCGCGTCCTGCTGGCGCATCCGCGCCTGCCACAGCAGTGGCAACGGCAGCTGGAGGAAACCATGCTGGCGCGCGCGCTGATCTTCAACGACGAGGCGACCGCGCTGGCGCTGCTCGACAGCGTGGCCAAAGGACGCAAGACCACCGAGCACCTGTACGCGCGCTACCGCAAGGCAGCCTCCGGCGCGGAGCGCAAGCTGGCCGGGGCGCTGATCCTGGTGAATACGCCGGAGCTGAACCCGTCCGTGATCGACGCGCAAGGCCGCAGCCGCAACTGGGGCTGCCGTTCGGGCGGCCTGGAGCAGCCCGAGGCTGATCCGGCGCAGCCGCCGCGCTACCTGAGCGCGGAGCAGCGCGAGGCGGCGGGCAAGGAGCAGCAGCTGCTGCTCAAGCTGCCCTTGCGCACGGAGTTTATCGCGCCGACGCTGCTGGCTTGGGCCAGGCAGAAACCGGCCGACGAGGAGGCCCCGAAGGCGCTGCATTTCCTGGTGGCGTCGACCCGCATGGAGTGCCCGTACGGGACCGACAAGGAGGAAAAGGACCAGCTGCGCGGCCAGTACTCGAAGGAGGCGTTCAACCTGCTGCACAAGAACTACCCGAACAGCAAGTGGGCCAGGCAGACCAGGTACTTCTTCTGATCAGTCATCCAGGCGCGGGTGCAGGCTGGCCCACAGGTGCGCCGCCGCCATGGTGCGGTGGGGCGCGTAGCGCTTGAGGATTTCTTCGGTGCGCGGCATGTCCGGCTTGCTGTCTTCGCCCAGCAGCGCTTGCAGCGCGGCGCGGATGGCGACGTCGCCGTGCAGCGAGCAGTCGGGATAGCCGTAGCCGCGCAGCAGGCCGTAGTTGACGGTCCACGGGCCGATCCCTTTCACCGCCAGCAGCGCCTTGCCGATGTCGTCGATGCTGTTGGACGGGCCGGGCGCCAGATCGAGTTCGCCGCCGGCCACCAGCGCGGCGAAGCGCAACAGGGTTTCGGCCTTGGCGCGCGAGAATTTGCGGCTGGTGAGGTCTTCCACTTGCAGGCGCGCGGCGCTGGCCGCGTCCGGGTAGCACCACAGGCCGCTGCTGTGCTGCGTGCCCGCCTGCAGGATGAAGGTGCGGCGCAGCGAGATCGCGAAGGGCAGGTTGATCTGCTGGCCGATGATGGCCCAGGTCAGCGCCTCGAACACGGTGGCCGATTGCACGATGCGCAGGCCGGGCTGGCGGCGCGACAGCTCGCCCAGCAGCGTGTCGTTGGCGGCGAGGTCGAGGAAGGGCTGGGGATCGATGCGCAGGCCCAGCACGTTCAGCACGGCGCCGTGCGCTTGCGCAGCCAGCGCGGCCGGCAAGCCTGGCGGCGCGGCGGGCAGGTCGGCGTGTACCTCATAGTGCGCGGCCGCGCTGCCCAATGCGATGTCGAGCACCAGCGGCACGCCCTCCATCACCACGCCTTTGCGCAGCCGCTCCGGGCTGATCTGCTCGGCCACGCTTTGCGCATCGCGGCTGTGGAAGGCCAGCACGTCGTGCAGGCGGTAGCCGTGCGGCAGGTCGATGCGGTGCTTCATGCGGAGGCCGATTTGCGCAGCCAGCCCAAGCCGGGCTTGAAGCCGGTCACCAGCGCCGTGCCGACAATGACGATGGCCGACCCCACGACGGTGTACCAGCCCACCACTTCACCCAGGAACGCGGTGCCGAGCAGGATGCCGAACAGCGGGCTGAGAAAGGTGACGGTCAGCGCCGAAGTCGGTCCGACATCGCGGATCAGGCGGTAGTACAGCAGGTAGGCCACGCCGCTGCACACCACGCCCAGCGCCAGCGCGGCGCCCATGATGCCCACGGTGGCCTGGCCGGGCTGCGGGAAGAAGGCCAGCGAGGGCAGCACCAGCAGCGAGGCTGCCCACATGCTGCCGTGCGCGTTGGCGAACGGTTCCACCGCCCGGGCCGACTTGGCGTAGGTGCTGGCGATGCCGTAGTTGAAGGCGGCGAACAGCGCGGCGGCGATGGCCAGCCCTGCGCCCTCGCGCGAACTGGCGTGGTCGAAGCCGACCAGCAGCGCCACGCCGCCGGTGCCCATGACCAGACCCAGCATCACGCGCGCGGAGACCATCTGGCGCTGCCACACGGCGCCGATGACGGCGCCCCAGATCGGCGCGGTGGCGTTGAGCACCGCCATCACGGAGGCCGACAGGGTGCGCGCAGCGTAGGCGTACAGCAGGAAGGGCAGGGCTGAATTGAAGAAGCCCAGGATCAGGTAGTGCTTCCAGTTCTGGCGCAGCCCGAGCGGCTTTTTCATCATCAGCGCCACCGCCAGCAGGAACAGCGAGGCGAACACCACGCGGTATTCGATCAGCACGGCCGGCCCGAGCACCGGCGCGGCGATGCGCATGAAGAGGAAGGAGCCGCCCCAGATGGCGGCAAGCAGGATAAGGCGCAGCAGATTGGCAGTGCTCATGGGACGGTCTCGGTAGGGGCCCGCTCTGTCGGGTGGTCAGGCGGCGCCATTGTGCGGCCGGCGCGGGATAAGCGCCAGCCGGTTCTTGCTGTTGAATTCGTTCAGCTCAAGGCTCAGGTAACGACGCAGGCGTTCGGCGCGTCCGGCGTGGACGGCGCTTCCGGCGAGGCGGCGTGCTTCACTTGCAGCGCGGCCGGCACACCGTTCTTCACCGCCGTCATTTCGGCCAGGATGGAGATGGCGATTTCGGCCGGTGTCTTGCTGCCGATGTACAGGCCGATGGGGCCGTGCAGTTTGTCCAGCTGCGCCTCGGTCACGTCGAACTGGACCAGGCGCTCACGGCGCTTGGCGTTGTTCACGCGCGAGCCGATAGCGCCGACGTAGAAGGCGTCCGACTTGAGCGCTTCCATCAGCGCCAGGTCGTCCAGTTTCGGGTCGTGCGTCAGCGCCACCACGGCGCTGCGGTGGTCCAGCCGCATCTCCAGCACCAGGTCGTCCGGCATGGCGTGCACCAGCTGCACGCCGTCCACCTGCCAGCCGGCGCGGTATTCCTCGCGCGGATCGCACACGGTGACGTGGTAGTCCATGGCGGTGGCGATCTGCGCCAGGAAGCGCGACAGCTGGCCGGCGCCGATGATGAGCAGGCGCCAGCGCGGGCCGTGCTGGGTGGTCAGTTGCCCGGCGCCCAGTTCCAGCACGTTGCCGGCCGTGGTGTGCGCCAGTTGCACGGCGCCGGTGGCCAGGTCCAGGCGGCGCTCGACCAGCTGGCGCTGTTCCAGCATGTCCAGCAGTTCGGCGATGCGGCTGTGCGCGCCCAGCGGTTCGATGGCCAGTTCAATGGTGCCGCCGCAGGGCAGCCCGAAGCGGTGCGCCTCGTCGGCGGTGATGCCGTAGCTGACCACCTCCGGCACGCTGCGCGTGATGCCCTGCTCGCGCACCCGGGCGATCAGGTCGTCCTCGATGCAGCCGCCCGAGACCGAGCCGACCACGCGGCCGTCGTCGCAGATGGCGAGCGTGGCGCCGATCGGGCGCGGGCTGGAA
Source organism: Massilia sp. NBRC 108631 (assembly GCF_059704565.1). Classification (NCBI taxonomy): domain Bacteria; kingdom Pseudomonadati; phylum Pseudomonadota; class Betaproteobacteria; order Burkholderiales; family Oxalobacteraceae; genus Massilia; species Massilia sp. NBRC 108631. The sequence goes on along the minus strand of NZ_BAAKJE010000173.1, from coordinate 25,623 downwards.
CCCCAGGTCTTGATGACGGTGACCAGCTCGGCGCGGTGGCCGGCGGCCACCCAGGCGGCGCTGGTTTTGAGTACTTCGAGGTCTATGCTGTCCATGGCCTTAACTATACTACGGCGCCGGAATTACGTTTTAGCGCCGCAGTTTTTTGCGGCACACGTACTTGAGGGCGGCCTCGGCGTGGCTGCCGGGCGCCGGCTTTTCAGCGTCGTACTGCTCGTATTTGAAGTTGCCGACCGCTTCGCCGCGTGCCAGCGTGGCCGGGTAGAAGGTCTGCGCCAGCAGCGTCACGCTGTGGTCCTTGCAGGAATACAGGTACTGCGCCTTGAGCGAACGGTAGGTCTTGCCGTCGGCGGAGGTTTGCGGCTTGCTGTGGGAGACCAGGGTCCAGGCCTTGCGGGCGTCTTCGCCGGCATCCTCCACCCTGGCCACGCTGGCCTTGTCGATGTAGAGCGTGGCCGCGCCGTTGCCGGACAGCTTGCTCCAGTTGGCGCCCTGGGCCGCGTTGGCGGCGTGGGCGGGCGCGAGGGAGACGGTGAGCAGCGCCGCCAGCAGCGGCAGGGCGGCGCGCTTCATTACGGCACCAGCGGTTTCTTCGCCGCCAGCTTGGCCTTGATCTCGGCCACGCCCTTGTCGATGGCTGCGAAACGGGCGGCGGTGGCGGGATGCAGGGCGGTATAGCCGTTCATCACGGAGGCCGGGTATTGCGACGACAGGCGCTGCCAGAACGGCTTGGCGCGCTCGATGTTGTAGCCGGCGCGCGCCAGCATGTACAGCGCCAGGTTGTCGGCCGCCGTGTCCATGTCCTGCGGCACCGGCTTGATGCCGCCGCTGCCGATCAGCAGCGACAGGTCCGGCCTGGTGCGCACCAGGTTGTCGATCATGCTGCCGACTGCGGCCGAATTGCGCATGGCGCCGGCGTGGCCCAGCACATTGTGCGCGATGTCCTTGGCCAGCACGTAGGCAATGGCCTCGTCGCTCTGGGCGAAGTTCATCATGCCGCGCGTGATCAGCACGCGCTGGCCGTCGGCGTAGGAATTGATGTTGTCGGCATTGCCGAGGTGGACGCGGATGGCGCAGGCGCGCGTGACGGGCACCTTGAGCGTCTGGTTGTTGCCGTTGCGGGCCACGGTCATGTCCAGCGCGGCTTGTTTGCCCACCAGCGGACCGAGCACCTCGGCCGCTTGCGACTCGGCGTCCGGGCCGCCGGGCAGCGACTTGCCTTCCACCGCCACCAGGCCGTCGCCCTTGCGCAGGCCGGCACGCGCGGCGCCGCTGCCGGCCAGCACGGAGCTCACCTGCAGGCGTTCGCCGTAGCCCAGCACGGCGTGCGCCGCGTCCGAGAATTCGCCCGGGTAGGAGTAGCGGTTCTGCGCGGTAAAGCCGAGCAGGTTGCGCGCCATGCTCTTGCACAGGTCGGCATTGTTGATCAGCAGCGGGGCCGACACGCGCGACAGGCGGTCTTGCAGGTTGACCATGACGCGCAGCGCGTCCTGCGCGGCGGCGGCCTTGGCGCTGAGCACCGGCTGCTGCGGTTCGGCCGGCGCCGGCACGGCGGGACCGGGCTGCGGCGCGGTGGCCTGCGGCGCAAAGGTGGAGCAGGCCGACAGCAGCAGCGCCGCCAGCGTTGCCGCCGCGGTTGCCAGCGTCCTGCCTGCCGGGCCGCCGATCGGCCTGCCCGTGCGCGCCGCCCCTGCCCGGGCCGCCCCCGCCGTTACCGTTATCATTGCCGTTGCCGTTGCCGATGCCAACGCTTGCGCCTTGCCTGCCATGCGATTTTCCTTAGTGTTTGCCGGTGCTGCCGAAGCCGCCTTCACCGCGTTCGCTGCCGCCGAATTCGTCCACCACGTTGAAGCCCACCTGCAGTACCGGCACGATGATCAGTTGCGCCAGGCGTTCCATCGGGTTCAGCGTAAACGTGTTTTGACCCCGGTTCCAGGTCGATACCATCAGCTGGCCCTGGTAGTCGGAGTCGATCAAGCCTACCAGATTCCCAAGCACAATGCCGTTCTTGTGGCCCATGCCGCTGCGCGGCAGGATCATGGCGGCGTAGCCCGGATCGGCGATGTGGATGGCCAGGCCGGTGGGCACCAGCACGGTCTGGCCGGGCTCGATGACGATGGGCGCGTCGATGCAGGCGCGCAGGTCAAGGCCGGCGCTGCCGGGGGTGGCGTAGGCCGGCAGCTGGTCTTTCATGCGCGGGTCGAGAATTTTGACGTCTACAGTTTTCATGAGTCTTATTGGAACAGCGAGTGCTTGTCGATGCGTTTGGAAATTTCGGAAATCAGCTGGCGCGCCAGCGTGAGCTTGTCGGCGCGCGGCAGGATGGTGTGGCCGTTCTCGTCGAACAGGATGATGGTGTTGTCGTCCTGGCCGAAGGTCTGGTGGCCGATATTGCCGACCAGCAGGGGGATGCCTTTCTTCTCGCGCTTGGCCGCGCCGTATTCGAGCAGGTTCTCCGATTCGGCGGCGAAGCCCACGCAGTAAGGGTAGCCGGCCAGGTTGGTGCGGGTGGCCACGGTGGCCAGGATGTCCGGGTTCTGTTCGAACTTCAGGTCCGGCACGGTGCCGTCGCCTTTCTTCTTCATCTTCTGCGTGCTGGGATTGGCCACGCGCCAGTCGGCCACGGCGGCCACCGAGATGAACACGTGCTGGCCGTGCACCGCCGACAGCACCTCGTCGTGCATCTGCAGCGCGCTTTGCACGTTGATGCGCTGCACGCCGAATGGCGTGGGCAGGGCGGTGGGGCCGGAAATCAGCACCACGTCGGCGCCCGCTTCGCGCGCGGCGCGCGCCACGGCGTAGCCCATCTTGCCCGAGGACAGGTTGGTGATGCCGCGCACCGGGTCGATGGCTTCGAAGGTCGGACCGGCGGTGATCAGGATGCGCTTGCCGGCCAGCACCTTCGGCTGGAAGGCGGCGATCAGTTCGGCCAGCAGCTGCTCGGCTTCGAGCATGCGGCCCAGGCCCACTTCGCCGCAAGCCTGTTCGCCGGCGGCGGGACCGAACACCTGCACGCCGTCGTCCTTGATCTGCTGGACGTTGCGCTGGGTGGCCGGGTTCTGCCACATTTCCACGTTCATGGCCGGCGCCACCAGCAGCGGCACGGTGCGCGGGCGTGCCAGGCACATGGTCGAGAGCAGGTCGTCGCACACGCCGTGCGCCAGCTTGTAGATGAAGTCGGCCGAGCAGGGCGCGATCAGGATCGCGTCGGCGTTGCGGGTGACGTCGATGTGGGCCATATTGTTGTCCACGCGCGGGTCCCACTGGCTGGTGTAGACCGGCTTGCCGGACAGGGCCTGCATGGTGACGGCGGTGATGAAGTGGGTGGCCGCGTCGGTCATCACCACTTGCACGCAAGCGCCTTCGCGCGTGAGTGCGCGGCACAGCTCGGCCGCCTTGTAGCAGGCCACGCCGCCGGACAGGCCGAGGACGATTTTTTTGCCGGTCAATTCCATAACTATTCCTTATTTACTGCGGCTACTTACTTGTTCACCCTGCGCAGTTCATCCAGGATGAACAGCGCGGCGCCGACGCAGATGGCCGAGTCGGCGATATTAAAGGCCGGGAAGTGGCCGATGCCCTTCCAGTGGAAGTCCAGAAAATCGACCACGTGGCCGTACAGGATGCGGTCGATCACGTTGCCGACCGCGCCACCCAGGATCAGCGCCAGGGCCCAGCAGAACATGCGCTGGCCGGCGTGCTTTTTCAGCAGGTAGACGATGAACAGGGCTGCGCCTATGCCGATGGCGGTGAAGAAGTAGCGCTGCCAGCCGCTCTCGTTTTGCAGGAAGCTGAACGCAGCGCCCCTGTTATAGGCCAGCACCAGGTTGAAGAAGGGCGTCACCACCACTTCCTCGCCCCAGCGGAAGGTCTTGTTGACGGTGATCTTGGTGATCTGGTCGAGCAGCAGCACGATGAAGGCAATGCCCAGCCATGGCGTCAGGCCGCCGGAGGAGGACTTGGAGGAAAAGCTTTTTGGTTTGGATGCCATGGAGGTCAGGATAGGGTTGCGTAGGGCGGGTTAGCGCAGCGGTGCTGCGCGTAACCCGCCGGGGAGTTTAAGCGAACTTGCGCTTCTCGCCCGCTCCGAACAGATTGCTGTGGCAGCGGCCGCACAGCGTCGGGTGGTCGGCGTGCGCGCCCACGTCGGCGCGGTAGTGCCAGCAGCGTTCGCACTTGGCCGCGGCCGATGCGGCCACCGCCACCGCCTCCTCGGCTTCCGAAGCCACTTGCACTGCCTTGGCCTGCGAGGTGATGAAGACGAATTTCAGGTCCTCATCCAGGCTGGCCAGCAGCTGGTACTTGTCGCCGGCCGCCTTGATCTCCAGCTCGGCCTGCAGCGAGGAGCCGATGGCGCCCGAGGTGCGCAGGTCTTCCAGCTGCTTGGTCACGCCGGTGCGCACGTCGCGCAGGGCGGCGTACTTGGCCAGCAGGGCTTCCGAGTCGGCCACGGCCGGCAGCTCCCACCAGGTCTGCGTGAAGATGGTCTCGTCGCTGGCGTTGTAGGCGTCGCTGCCGGCGAACACGGCCCACGCTTCCTCGGCGGTGAAGGACAGCATTGGCGACATCAGGCGCAGCAGGCTTTGCGTGATGTGCCACAGCGCGGTCTGCGCCGAGCGACGCTGCTGCGAGTCCACGGCGGAGGTGTACAGGCGGTCCTTCAGGATGTCCAGGTAGAAGCCGCCCAGGTCTTCCGAGCAGTAGTTCTGCAGCTTCGACACCACCGGGTGGAACTCGTAGTTCTCATAGTGCCTGGCGATCTCGGCCTGCAGGCGCGCCATGTCGGCCAGCGCGTAGCGGTCGATCTCCAGCAGCTCGGCCACCGGCACGGCGTTCGCTTTCGGATCGAAGTCCGAGGTGTTGGCCAGCAGGAAGCGCAGCGTGTTGCGGATGCGGCGGTACGATTCGGTCACGCGCTTGAGGATCTCGTCGGAGATCGACAGTTCGCCGGTGTAGTCGGTGGCGGCCACCCACAGGCGCAGGATGTCGGCGCCCAGCTTGTTCGACACGTCCTGCGGCGAGACGGTGTTGCCGATCGACTTGGACATCTTCTTGCCTTCGCCGTCCACCACGAAGCCGTGCGTCAGCAGCGCCTTGTAGGGCGCCGCGCCGTTCAGCATGGAGGAGGTCAGCAGCGAGGAGTGGAACCAGCCGCGGTGCTGGTCCGAGCCTTCCAGGTACAGGTCGGCCGGGAAGGCGCTCTGCCCTTTGTGCGAGCCGCGCAGCACGGTCTGGTGCGTGGTGCCGGAGTCGAACCACACGTCCAGGGTGTCCTTGTTCTTCTCGTACAGGGTGGCGTCCTCGCCCAGCAAGGTGGCCGGGTCCAGCGACAGCCAGGCGTCGATGCCGTTCTTTTCGATCAGCTGCGCCACCTGTTCCAGCAGCTCCGGGGTGCGCGGGTGCAGGTCGCCGCTTTCCTTGTGGATGAAGAAGGCCATCGGCACGCCCCACTGGCGCTGGCGCGACAGGGTCCAGTCCGGACGGTTGGCGATCATGCCGTGCAGGCGCGCCTGGCCCCAGTCCGGGAAGAATTGCGTTTCGTCGATGGCCTTGAGGGCGGTCTGGCGCAGGGTCGGGCCGCCGTCCTTCGGGTGCGCGTCCATGCCGGCGAACCACTGCGAGGTGGCGCGGTAGACGATGGGGGTCTTGTGGCGCCAGCAGTGCATATAGCTGTGGTCGAACATCTTCAGCTCGAACAGCGCGCCCGCTACCCTTAGCGCGTCGCAGATCGGCTTGGAGGCTTCCCAGATGGTCAGGCCGCCGAACAGCGGCAGGGTCGGCACGTACTTGCCGTCGCCCATCACCGGTTTCAGGATCTCGTCGTCCTTCATGCCGTGCGCCTTGCAGGAGATGAAGTCGTCCTGGCCGTAGGCGGGCGCCGAGTGCACCACGCCGGTACCGCTCTCGGTGGTGACGTAGTCGGCCAGGTAGACCGGCGACAGGCGGTCGTAGAAGGCGTCGCGCGCGTGCAGCGGGTGCTTGAAGCTGATGCCGGCCAGGTCCTGGCCCATGCAGGTGCCGATGGTGGTGCCTTCGAGCTTGTAGCGTGCCAGGCAGGATTCCACCAGGTCTTGCGCCAGGATCAGCAGCAGCGGCTGGCCGTCGCGTTCGGCCTGCACCAGCGCGTACTTCACTTCGGCGTGCACGTTCAGCGCCTGGTTGGACGGGATGGTCCACGGCGTGGTGGTCCAGATCACGATGAAGCCGTTCTGCGTCGGCAGGGCCGGCAGGTCGAAGGCCTTGGCCAGCTTGTCGAATTCATGGAAGGCGAAGCCGACGTCGATGGCCGGGTCGCGCTTGTTCTGGTATTCCACTTCCGCTTCGGCCAGCGCCGAGCCGCAGTCGAAGCACCAGTTCACCGGCTTCAGGCCGCGGTAGACGTAGCCCTTCTCCAGCAGCTTGCCGAGCGCGCGCAGCTCGTCGGCTTCGTTGGAGTAGTTCATGGTCAGGTAGGGGTTCTCCCACTCGCCCAGCACGCCCAGGCGGATGAAGTCCTTTTTCTGGCGCTCGACCTGCTCGTAGGCGTAGGCGCGGGCCTTGGTCAGCACGTCGGCGGTGGGCAGGTTCTTGCCGTGCAGTTTTTCGATCTGGATCTCGATCGGCATGCCGTGGCAATCCCAGCCAGGAACATAGGGCGCGTCGAAGCCGGCCATGGTGCGGGCTTTCACCACCATGTCCTTCAGCACCTTGTTGACGGCGTGGCCGATGTGGATGTCGCCGTTGGCGTACGGCGGGCCGTCGTGCAGCACGAACTTTGGACGGCCTGCGGCCGCCTTGCGGATGCGGTGGTAGATCTTCTTCTCTTGCCAGTCTTTGACCCAGTTCGGCTCGCGCTTGGCGAGGTCGCCGCGCATCGGGAACGGGGTTTCGGTCATATTGACCGGGTACTTGCTTTCAGCCTTCTTGGGTTTGTTGTCGGACATAGCGATCTTTAAGTGTGTGTATCTGTGTGCTGTGGGGCGACTGCCGGGTTGGCGCACGGGCGGCGCCATGCCGGCGTCAAATTCGGTCGGTGGCGTTGACGGCGCCGCTGCTGGTGCGCCGCGCGAACCACGCGCGCGCCAGTTCGGCGTCGCGGTCGATGGCCGCCGTCAGGGTGGGCAGGTCGATGAACTTCTCTTCGTCCCGTATCTTCTGCAGGAATTCCACGCGCACGTTCTTGCCGTAGCAGGACTGCGCGTAGTCGAAGATGTGCACTTCCAGCAGCACGCGCCCGGCGTCTTCCACGGTGGGGCGCACGCCCAGGCTGGCCACGGCCGGCAGCGGCCCGCGGCTGTCGTCCAGGCCGTGCACCTGCACGATGAAGATGCCGCCCAGGGCAGGGCGGTGCGGCACGCGCAGGTTCAGCGTGGGATAGCCGATGGTGCGGCCCAGCTTGGCCCCGTGGATCACGTGGCCGGAAATCGCGTAGGGGTGGCCCAGCAGCTGTTCGGCGTGCGCGAAGTCGCCTTCGGACAGCGCGGCGCGCACCGCCGAGGAGGAGATGCGGGTGGCGCCTTTCATTACCGTGGGCAGGGTGTGCACTTCGAAGCCGTATTGCCGGCCCGCTTCGATCAGCATGGCCACGTTGCCGGCGCGGCGCGCGCCGTAGCAGAAGTCGTCGCCCACCATCAGCCATTTCACGTGCAGGCCATCGACCAGCACGTTTTCGGTGAATTCCTGCGGCGTGAGCGAGGCGAAGGCATTGCTGAAATGCTCGACGATGACGCGGTCGATGCCATTGTCCTCCAGCGATTGCAGCTTGTCGCGCAGGTTGGCGATGCGGGCCGGGGCCTTGCTCAGGTCGCCGGCCTTGCGCGCGAAGAACTCGCGCGGGTGCGGCTCGAAGGTCATCACGGCGGCCTCCAGGCCCAGCTGGTCGGCCGCGGCGCGCACCTGCGCCAGCAGCGCCTGGTGGCCGAGGTGGACGCCGTCGAAGTTGCCTATCGTCAGCGCGCAGGGCGCGCGCGCCGCTGCATTGGGAAGTCCGCGAAATACCTTCATGGGAATCTGGAGCGAAAAACTGGGCTAAATGGGGGATTATACGGACTGTTGGCCGGATTCACATGGGGAAACACTGCGAAACGCCGCGCTGCACCCTATAAAAGCAAAAAAGCGCCGCGGGCGTGAGCCGGCAGCGCTTCGCTTCCCGCAGCGGGAATTACATCGGGTGGTTGATCTGCATGATGTTGTAGCGGGCCAGTTCGGCTTCGCCCGCCGTGCCCTTGACCGACTTCAGCGTGCTGACAGCGGCGGCTTTCTTGCCGGCAATCGCTTGCGCCTGGCCGTAGTGCAGCTTCATTTCTTCCGGACGGCGCGCGGTGCCGAACTTGATGGCCTGGTCGATCAGCTTCAGGCCGGCGTCGCCCTTGCCTTCGGAAACCATGGCGTAGCCCAGGTTGGCCAGGCCGTCGGCGTCCTTGTTCTTGATGAACTCGGCTTCAGCGGCGGCGCGGTTCTTCACCGCTTCCGCTTCGGTCTTCACGGCCAGGTCTTTCAGGCGCTGGTGGCGGCCGGCGTCGGCGCCGGTGCCCAGGGCGCCCTTCTTGTAGCCCTGGTCGATCACCTTCAGTGCTTCGGCCGGATTGGCCACCTGCAGCGCCAGCTGGCCCATTTCCATGTACTCGTTGGGCTTGGCCAGCAGGCCCAGCGCCAGTTTCAGGCGCAGCAGGTCCAGGTTCAGCGTGCTCGAGAAGCCAGGCTTGCCGGCCACGCGGTTCAGCAGGTCGGCCCAGTAGCTGGTTTTCGGGTAGCTGCCGGCCAGCTTTTCCAGGGTGGCCACGTAGCCGGCCTTGTCGTTCTGCTTGAGCTGGATATTGGCCAGCATCTGCAGGTTCGATTCGGACTGCTTGCCGCCGGCCTGCAGTTCCTTGGCCGCTTCGGCGTACTTGCCGCTGATGTAGTAGGTCTGCACCAGCAGGTCGTGCATGGTGGCGTCGTTCGGGTTGTCCTTCAGCGCGCGCTGGATCCAGGTGATCGCTTTCGGGTAGTCCTTGGCGCCGTAGTACATGCCGGCCAGGCCCTTGGTGAAGTTGGCGCTTTCGCCGCCCGACAGGCGGCCGGAGTTGATCACGGCCTCGAAGGCGCGGATCGCGGTGTCGTTGTCGCGGGCGGCGGCGGCGGCCGCGGCGCGCACGCGCTCAATCTGGTATTTCTCGAATTCGGTTTTGCCGCCAACTGCGTCGGCTTCCTTCAGTTTGGCCAGCGCTTCCTTGTGCTTGCCGGAGCTCGTCAGCTTCTGTGCTTCCTGCAGCGGTTTGCCGACGGCGGCGCTGACGGCGTCAGCAGCGTAGGCGACCGAGGTCAGACCGGTCAACGGGGCGGCAGCGGTAAAACCGATGGCGGCCATCACCAGGCCGAGATGAGCGAGACGAAACTTGGTCATGAGGAAGTATTCTTTCTGTAAAAACGAAATAGGCAGGAAGACCTGCCTATCGCGGAAAATAGTACGGATTACTGGAACTGCTCGTTGCCGACCAGACCAATCTTGGTCACACCCAGACGCTGGGCCGAAGCCATCACGCCTGCCACCGATTTGTACGACACCAGCTTGTTGGGGCGCAGATGCACCTCAGGCTGGTCAGCTTGCGCTGCCACGGCGACCAGTTTCGATTCCAGGGTCGCGCGGTCAGGCACAACCTGGTTATCCCACAGAATCGTCCCGTCGAAGTCGACGTCAATCGTGATCACCACGGGGTCCTTGGTCGGCGGTGGCGGGGTGCCCACCGGCATGTTCAAGTTGACCGAGTGATTCGCTTTCGGAATGGTGATGATCAGCATGATGATCAGTACCAGCATGACGTCGATCAGCGGCGTCATGTTCATTTCCATCATTGGTTCGGGATCCGCGCCAGCGGCCGGCGAACCGACATTCATACTCATGGTATTTCCTTTGTAGAAGGTGACTGGACCTGCCCCGGCCACCTTGCCGGCCGGGGCATCGAGGGTCTTGGGCCGCAGCCTTAACCCTTGTCAGGCGGTTCGGTGATGAAACCAACCTTCTGGATACCAGCACGCTGGGTCGTGAAGATGACCTTGCCGATGGCTTCGTACTTGGTTTCTTGGTCACCCCGTACGTGTACTTCCGGCTGCGGCAGTTTCACGGCCTCTTTTTTCAGAAAATCGAACAACTCATTCGTGTCCGCCATTTTCTTTTGATTCCAGTAGATGTCGCCATCCTTGTTAACAACGATGTTGACGTCTTCCGGTTTGGTCTGAATTACCTGGTTGGTCTCTTCCGGCAGCTTGATTTTCTGCAGTTTGAGAACGACCGGGCTCGTAATCAGAAAGATAATCAGCAGAACCAACATGATGTCCACGAGGGGCGTCGTGTTGATTTCTGACATTACCTGATCTTCTCCGCTATCGGAGCCTACGGACATCGACATGGTTATTATCCAATCTTTTTAGCGCCGCCAGCACGGATGGCCGAGTCAGCGGTCGACATGGCGCCCGAGATCAGCACCGAGTGCACGTCGGCGGAGAAGGCGCGCACGTCTTCCATTGCGGTTTTGTTACGACGCACCAGCCAGTTGTAACCCAGCACGGCTGGAACTGCCACGAACAGACCGAAGGCGGTCATGATCAGTGCTTCACCCACTGGGCCTGCCACTTTGTCGATCGACGCGTTACCGGTCATACCGATGTTGATCAGTGCATTGTAAATACCCCAAACGGTACCGAACAGACCGATGAACGGTGCGGTCGAGCCCACGGTTGCCAGGAACGACAGGCCGTCTTGCAGACGCGATTGAACTTTGTCAACAGCGCGCTGGATGGACATGGTTACCCAGGTCGACAGGTCGATTTGTTCCAGCAGGGCGCCGTCGTGGTGCGCGGTGGCCTTGGTGCCGGTTTCAGCGATGAAGCGGAATGGCGAGCCTTCGGTCAGGGTGGCGGCGCCGGCAGCGATCGACGATGCTTTCCAGAACTTGGCGGCCGATTCTTTCGACTGCTTGAAGATCTTCATCTGGTCGATCAGTTTGGTCACGATGATGTACCACGAACCCATCGACATGATGGTCAGGATGATCAGGGTGCCACGGGAAACGAAACCACCGTTCCAGACGGCTTCGAAGCCGAATGGGTTTTCAACTTCTTCGTGGCCTGCTGGTGCTGCTGCGGCCGGTGCTGCTGGAGCTGCTGCGTCTGCTGCTGGAGCTGCTGGAGCTGCCGCTGCATCCGCTGGAGCCGCTGCAGGTGCCGAAGCGGCTGCCGAGGCAGGCGCGTCGGCCATGGCTGGGGCGCTGACCAGAGCGGATGCTGCGGTCACCGAGAACAGCACAGCGGCCAGTACAGCGGACAAACGGGTATTCTTAAACATGCTTCCTCCAAATTGATAAAATAATCAGTTCGCTGAAATGTCAACGAAGTACTAAGTGGGACGTAACTGCTGCCCCGGTTTTTATTCCAGCGTCCAGACGTATTGCATTTGCATCCACGCTTGCTCCGGCTTGCCGTCGGTCATGCCAGGCTTGAAACGGCACTTGGAAATACCCGCGATTGCGGCTTTGTCCAAATCCCTGAAGCCACTGGATTTCACTAATTTGGATTCGACGACATGGCCGTCTACACCAATCAGGAACGATAACGTGACCGTACCGGTTTCTTCATTGCGCAGGGAGGATTTAGGCCACTCTGGTTTTGCGCAAGTGTTGAAGTCGGCAACTGCAGGCACGTGTACCGATTTTGCAGGCGGCGCTGGCGGTGCTGGCGGAGCAGCTGGCGGCGCTTTCTGCAGTTCGTTCGTCGCAGGTTTCACGTTGGTCGCGTTAGCGATCACGTTTTGCTGCGGCGGCGGCTGCTGCACGTTCACCTCAACCGGAGGAATGAAGGGCGGTGGTGGAGCCTTCATCTCTGGTGGTGGTGGCGGTGGCGGCAGTTCTTTTGGAGGAGGTGGTGCCACTTCCTCGATGATCTTGGTTTCTACGGGTTCGACCATTTTGGCGACCAAGCGTTTACCCAGTCCCGACACGATCCCGTAAGCCACCAGGATGTGCAACAAGACCACGATGGTTATGCCAGTTAGATTCTTCTTGGCGTCCTTCTCGTTATGCGTGAAATTCATGCCTGCTTTCTCCAATACCAACTCTTTTGTACTACCTCGAACCCCGTTATGGCGACAAAAAGCTCCAGCCGCATCCGGGACGTCGGCGAATTATACATACGAATTCCTCAATTTACATAGAATTTTGCTTCCTAAAACCGGTTAAATTTCATGTGCTTAGCTGCGTTTTCCGGCCCGCCGCTGCACCGTTCTGGCACAAAAAGCAAGACTTCCCGGCACGTTTTTGGGGAGTATTTTTTCGCCCCTTCACGATGTTTATTATTCCGCCAAAAAACGGAATTAAATTACGGAATTGGTCAGGCCAGCCGTGCAAAAGTTGGTCCCCACCGTTGCTTGCTTGCAACTCAAGTACACTTGCAATATGAATAGTATAGAAGAATTTTGCTGACGGGCGCTCGTTAAGGTGGTCTTAAAAATTGTTCTATCTATATGCGGCGCGCGCCTGGAAGGCGCGGCGCAGGGGGGAGGCGGGGCGCGGCGCCCCGGTGGACTTCAACCGCCGCGGTTGCGCTTCTCGCGCTTGACTTCCAGCGTGTTAATAACATTGCCATGCGGGTCCACTGTTTCCAGGTGGACATCGAAGCCCCACAGCCGGGCCACGTGCTTGAGCACCTCGTTGGCCTGCTGGTTCAGCGGGCGCCGGTTGAACTGGGTGTGGCGCAAGGTCAGCGCGCGGTCGTCGCGGGTGTTGACCGACCAGACCTGGATGTTGGGCTCGCGGTTGCCCAGGTTGTACTGCTCGGCCAGCTGCTGGCGCACGTAGCGGTAGCCCAGCTCGTCGTGGATGGCCGACACGTTGAGCTTTTCGTTCTTGTCGTCGTCCAGCACGGCGAAGAAGTGGAACTCGCGTATCAGGCGCGGCGACAGGTACTGGGCGATGAAGCTTTCGTCCTTGAAGTTGCGCATGGCGAAGTCCAGCGTCTTGCGCCAGTCGCTGCCGGCTATGTCGGGGAACCATTCGCGGTCCTCGGCGGTGGGGTGCTCGCAGATGCGGCGGATGTCGGTCATCATGGCGAAACCGAGCGCATACGGGTTGATGCCGCTGTAATAGGGGCTGTGCACCGGCGGCTGGAACACCACGTTGGTATGGCTCTTGAGGAATTCCATCATGAAGCCCTCGGCCACCACGCCCTCGTCGTACAACTGGTTCAGGATGGTGTAGTGCCAGAACGTGGCCCAGCCCTCGTTCATCACCTGGGTCTGGCGCTGCGGGTAGAAGTACTGGCTGATCTTGCGCACGATGCGCACCATCTCGCGCTGCCACGGTTCCAGCAGCGGCGCGTACTTTTCGATGAAGTACAGCAGGTTCTCCTCCGGCTCGGGCGGGAAGCGCGGCGCCGGCTTGTCGATCTCCTCTTCGTCGCGGCGCGGCAGGGTGCGCCACAGCTCGTTGATCTGCGACTGCAGGTAGGCTTCGCGCTCCTTTTGCTTCTGCTGCTCCTGGAACAGCGACAGCTTGGCCGGGCGCTTGTAGCGGTCCACGCCGTAGTTCTGGATCGCATGGCAGGAGTCGAGCAGCAGCTCGACCGCGTCGATGCCGTGGCGCTGCTCGCACTCGGCGATGTAGTTCTTGGCAAACACCATATAGTCGACGATGGCTTCGGCGTCGGTCCAGGTGCGGAACAGGTAGTTGCCCTTGAAGAATGAATTATGCCCGTAAGCAGCATGCGCGATCACCAGCGCCTGCATGGTCAGGCTGTTCTCCTCCATTAAATAGGCGATGCAGGGATTGGAGTTGATGACGATCTCGTAGGCCAGTCCCATCTGGCCGCGCTTGTAGCCCTTTTCGGTGGACAGGAAATGCTTGCCGAACGACCAGTGGTTGTAGGAGACCGGCATGCCCACCGAGGTGTAGGCGTCCATCATCTGTTCGGCGGTGATGATTTCCAGCTGGTTGGGGTAAGTGTCCAGGCCGAAGTTGTGGGCCACGCGGCGGATTTCCTCGTGCGCCTGCTCGATCAGTTCAAAGGTCCACTCGGACTGCTCGGGCAGCGCGCGCGGATGCGGTTGGCGTTTGGTCATCTGGTTCATATCTCGCCTGCTTATATAGAAGGGTCTATTTCGGCTGCTTCTTGAACAGTTCGCGGAACACCGGGTAGATGTCGGCCGGCGTGACGATTTTCTGCATGGCGAAGTGGGCGTGCAGGTCGGGCACCTGGGCGTACTGCTCCCACAGGTTCTGCGGCGGCCCGTCCGTGATCTCGACGTAGGTGTAGTACTGCACCTTGGGCATGATGGTGTTGACCAGCAGCTGCTTGCACAGCAGCGAATCGTTGTCCCAGTTGTCGCCGTCCGAGGCCTGGGCCACGTAGCTGTTCCACTGGCCGGCGCCGAAGCGCTCGTCGATGATCTTGTTGAGCAGGTGCAGCGCCGACGACACCACCGTGCCGCCCGACTCGCGCGAGTGGAAGAATTCATCCTCGCTCACCTCGGCCGCGGCCGTGTGGTGGCGGATGAAGACCACTTCGATCTTGTCGTACACGCGCTTGAGGAACAAATACAGCAGGATGAAGAAGCGCTTGGCGGTGTCTTTGCGGCTCTCGTCCATGGAGCCGGACACGTCCATGATGCAAAACATCACGGCCTGCGTCATCGGCTTGGGCACTTTCACCCGGTTGCTGTAGCGCAAGTCGAACGGGTCGATATAGGGGATGGCCAGCAGCCGCGTGTGCAGGTGGTGGATCAGCTTGCGCAGTTCGACCACGTAGGGGTCTTCCATCGGCGCGCCCGCCTCGAGCAGGGCCTGCAGTTCGCGCTCGGCCTCCAGCAGCCGCTTGCGTGAACTGCCGCCTACGGCGATGCGCCGGCCCAGCGCGCCACGCAGCGAGCGCAGCACGTGGATGTTGGACGGTGTGCCGGACACGGTGTAGCCGGCGCGCTGGTTCTTGAACTCGGTGGTGGCGGTGAGCTGCGTCTTGACCAGGTTGGGCAGTTCCAGGTCCTCGAAGAAGTAGTTCATGAATTCTTCGCGCGACAGTTCGAAGATGAAATCGTCTTCGCTGGTCTGGTCGCTATTGCCGGCCTTGCCGCGCCCCGAGCCGCCGCCGCCTTTCGGCCGCGCGATCTGGTCGCCCTTCTGGTACTCCTGGTTGCCCGGGTTGATCACTTCCCACACGCCGCCATGGGCATGGCCGAACGACGGTTCGTTCACATCCTTGACGGGAATGGAAACCTTTTCGCCATTCTCGACGTCGGTGATCGAGCGGCCCTTGATGGCCCGTCCCACCGCGTCCTTGATCTGGCCCTTGTAACGCCGCAAGAAGCGTTCGCGGTTGACCGCGGACTTGTTCTTGCCCTGCAAACGACGATCAATGAGGTAAGTCAAAGTGCCTCCTGCTGCTACATGGATACCGGCGCGGGAACGGGACGGCTGCCGGCCTGCCGGGCCGCCCCTGTTCCATATTATCTCACCGCCGGCTTAGGATGACTTCCTCACGCGCAGATACCACTCGCACAGCAAGCGCACCTGTTTTGCGGTGTAGCCTTTTTCCACCATGCGCGCCACGAAGTCGGCGTGCTTGTTGGCGTCCTCGGCGCTGGCCTTGGCGTTGAAGGAGATCACCGGCAGCAGCTCCTCGGTATTCGAGAACATCTTCTTCTCGATCACGGTGCGGAACTTCTCGTAGCTGGTCCAGGCCGGATTCTTGCCGCCGTTGTTGGCGCGCGCGCGCAAGCCGAAGTTGACGATCTCGTTGCGGAAGTCTTTCGGGTTCGAAATCCCGGCCGGCTTCTCGATCTTCTCCAGCTCGTTGTTCAGCGACTCGCGGTCGAAGCTCTCGCCGGTGTCCGGATCGCGGTATTCCTGGTCCTGGATCCAGAAGTCGGCAAACGTCACGTAGCGGTCGAAGATGTTCTGGCCGTACTCGGAATAGCTCTCCAGGTAGGCGGTCTGGATCTCCTTGCCGATGAACTCCACGTAGCGCTGCGCCAGGTGCTCCTTGATATAGGAGAAGTATTTCTGTTCGGTTTCCGGCGGGAACTGCTCGCGCTCGACCTGCTGCTCCAGCACGTAGAGCAGGTGCACCGGGTTGGCGGCCACTTCGGTGGTGTCGAAGTTGAACACCTTGGACAGGATCTTGAAGGCAAAGCGCGTCGACAGCCCGCTCATGCCCTCGTCCACCCCGGCGTAGTCCACGTACTCGTGGATGGACTTCGCTTTCGGGTCGGTGTCCTTCAGGTTCTCGCCGTCGTACACCAGCATCTTGCTGAAGATGGACGAGTTCTCGGGGTCCTTCAGGCGCGACAGGATGGCGAACTGCGCCATCATCTTCAAGGTGCCCGGCGCGCACGGCGCCTTCTCCAGCGAGGAATTGACCAGCAGCTTGTCGTAGATCTTGATCTCGTCGGTCACGCGCAGGCAGTACGGCACCTTCACTATATAGATACGGTCGAGGAATGCCTCGTTGTTGCGGTTGTTCTTGAAGGCC
The DNA here is from genome assembly GCF_059704565.1 of Massilia sp. NBRC 108631. Taxonomy (NCBI): domain Bacteria; kingdom Pseudomonadati; phylum Pseudomonadota; class Betaproteobacteria; order Burkholderiales; family Oxalobacteraceae; genus Massilia; species Massilia sp. NBRC 108631. The sequence continues at coordinate 9,150 of NZ_BAAKJE010000173.1, read as the reverse complement.
TTCCATTCGGACTCGTTGGAGTGCGCCAGGATGATGCCGTCGAAGGGGATGGCGCCGAAGCCCTCGGTGCCCTTGTAGTTGCCCTCCTGGGTGGCGGTCAGCAGCGGGTGCAGCACCTTGATGGGCGCCTTGAACATCTCGACGAATTCCATCAGGCCCTGGTTGGCCAGGCACAGGCCGCCGGAATAGCTGTAGGCGTCCGGGTCGTCCTGCGCGTAGTCCTCCAGCTTGCGGATGTCGACCTTGCCCACCAGCGAGGAAATGTCCTGGTTGTTCTCGTCGCCCGGCTCGGTTTTCGAAATCGCGATCTGCTTCAGGATGGACGGGTAGCGCTTGACCACGCGGAACTGGTTGATGTCGCCGTTGAACTCGTGCAGGCGCTTGACCGCCCACGGGCTGGGGATGTTGCGCAGGTAGCGGCGCGGGATGCCGTAGTCCTCTTCCAGGATGGTGCCGTCCTCGGCCTCGTTGAACAGGCCCAGCGGCGACTCGTTGACGGGCGAGCCTTTCAGGCAGTAGAAGGGCACCTGTTCCATCAGCGACTTGAGCTTCTCGGCGATCGACGACTTGCCGCCGCCCACCGGCCCCAGCAGGTACAGGATCTGCTTGCGCTCCTCCAGGCCTTGCGCGGCGTGGCGGAAGAAGGACACCACTTGCTCGATCACTTCCTCGGTGCCGTAGAACTCGCGGAAGGCGGGGTAAATCTTGATGACCTTGTTGGCGAAGATGCGCGACAGCCGCGTGTCGTTGCGCGTGTCGACCAGGGTCGGCTCGCCGATCGCGGCCAGCATGCGCTCCGGCGCGGTGGCGTAGGTCAGCCTGTCCTTCTTGCATAGCGCGAGGTACTCTGTCATCGACATTTCCTCTTCCTTGGTGCGCTCGTACCGTGCTGCGTAGTTGTCAAAAATGGTCATTTGAATGTCCTTTGATGTAAACCTGCTAGTCACCTGGTCGGCAGTCAAGACGGCTGCTGGCCCTTGCCTTAATCGATGCTCACTCCCTGCATTATTTTTGTTTGTGTTCTTAGTTGTGCTTGCCAGCTGCCTGCGCTGGTACGGATTGCCCGTACCTCGGAGCTGAACTTTGTGGCCGTGCGGTGGACTTTTGCCGGCATGTTTGTGTGTATGTCGAAACGCATCTTACGTCTATGAAATTTATTATTGCTCTATTGGATCAGGAAGTCAAAAGGTATGTCGTAATTTACTTAATTAGTTTGTGCAACTTATTGATTTTAAAGCGGAAAAATGTGTAAAAACATAAATTTTCAGTGGTTTTTACGGCGCTTTTCCGGTGCTTTTGTGCCACATTAGCACGGCTGAAGCGGTCATGCCGACACCCATGCAAACCGTGCGCGCATTTTGCTTTGCCGTTAAGATGGCCGCATCGCGAACCTCACGGAAGAAACCACATGAACGACCAGCTGCGCACGGCAGTGCAAGCCATGCCGAAAGCCGAACTGCACATCCACATCGAAGGTTCGCTCGAACCGGAACTGATCTTCGCGCTGGCCGCGCGCAACGGCGTGGCGCTGCCGTACGCCTCGGTGGACGCGCTGCGCGCCGCCTACGCCTTCACCGACCTGCAATCCTTCCTCGACATCTACTACGCCGGCGCCAGCGTGCTGCTGCAGGAGCAGGACTTCTACGACATGACGGCGGCCTACCTGAAAAAAGCCGAAGAAGACCATGTGCGCCACACCGAGATTTTCTTCGACCCGCAGACCCACACTGCGCGCGGCGTGGACATGGAGACAGTCTTCAACGGCATCCACCGCGCCTGCCAGGACAGCCCGGTCAGCGCCACGCTGATCATGTGCTTCCTGCGCCATCTGCCGGAAGAGGACGCGCTGGCCACGCTGGACGGCGCGCTGCCCTACCTGGACAAGATTATCGGCGTCGGGCTGGACTCGTCCGAAGTGGGCCACCCGCCGGAGAAATTCGCGCGCGTGTTCGCCCGCTGCAAGGAGCTGGGCCTGCACCTGGTGGCGCACGCCGGCGAAGAAGGGCCGCCGGCCTACATCCAGTCCGCGCTGGACGTGCTGCATGTCGAGCGCATCGACCACGGCGTGCGCGTACTGGAAGACGCGGCGCTGACGGCGCGCGTGGCGCGCGAGCAGATCGCGCTGACGGTGTGCCCGCTGTCGAACACCAAGCTGCGCGTATTCGACCGGATGCAGGACCACAACCTGGTGCAGCTGCTCGACGCCGGCCTGCTGGCCACGGTGAACTCGGACGACCCGGCCTACTTCGGCGGCTACATGAACGACAACTTCATCGCCACCTTCGAAGCGCTGCCGCTGACGCTGGCGCACGCCCAGCGGCTGGCGCGCAACAGCTTCCAGGCCGCCTTCCTCCCGGCCGAGCAAAAGCAACGATTCCTCGCCGAAGTCGACGCCTTCTTCGCCGCCGTCCCTGCCTGACGACAACACATCCGTCCCCACTTCGCATGCCACGCAGAAGCAGCCTGTGCCGCATTTCCCACCACTTCGGGGTCAGACCCCGGTGTCACGGAAATGCGGCTCAGTTCGCTAGAGTACCTGGAGCGCTTTATGTTTGAACCGCCTTTACTAACAGCCTCGCTTGACTGGCCAGCAGCACAAATTCATGGCCGGGGCGCGCGTTTTCGGCGTCGCCGTTCCTGCCTGATTGCAATCAATCCGCCTCAAATTTGTTTGCCGTTCGGAAGCAGCCTGAGCCGCATTTTCCGCGCCTTCGGGGTCTGACCCCGAAGTGCAGGGAATGCGGCTCAGTTCGTTGGAGTATCTGGAGAGTTCCATGTTGAATCTGGCTTTACGTATGACCTTGCGCGATTGGCGTGCGGGGCAGTTGCGCTTCTTGCTGGTGGCGCTGATCGTGGCCGTGGCCGCGCTGTCGGCGTCAGGCTTTTTCATCGACCGCCTGCGCGCGGCGCTGGAGCGCGACGCGCACCAGCTGCTGGGCGCGGACATGGTGGTCGCGGCCGACCAGCCGCTGGAGCCGGCCTGGCGCGCCGAGGCCCAGCGGCGCGGCCTGGCGATGGCCGATACGGTGGTGTTCCCCAGCATGGCGCAGGCGGGCGAGGGCGAGGCGGTCCTGTCGCAGCTGGTGTCGCTGAAGGCGGTCAGCAGCGCGTATCCGCTGCGCGGCCGCGTCAAGACCAGCACCGATCCCGAACAGGCCAACGACGGCGTCGGCGTGGCCGCCAGCGACGTGCCGCAGCCCGGCACGGCCTGGGTCGACGCCGGCCTGCTGACCGCGCTGCAAGTGGGCGTGGGCGGCGACATCAAGCTGGGCGACAGGCGCTTCCAGGTGGCGCGCCTGATCGCGGCCGAGCCGGACCGGGGCGCATCCTTCATGAATTTCGCGCCGCGCGTGATGCTGCCGCTGCCGGACCTGGCGGCCACCAACCTGGTGCAGCCCGGCGCGCGCGTCACCTACCGCCTGCTGCTGGCCGCGCCGCCGCAGCGCGGCGGCGACGTCAAGGCGTACGAAACCTGGCTGCGCGCCCAGATCGAGAAGAGCGGCGTAAAAGGCGTGCGCGTCGATTCGCTGGAGGCGGGCCGCCCCGAGATGCGCTCGACGCTGGAGCGCGCCGACCGCTTCCTGTCGCTGGTGGGCCTGCTGTCGGCCATGCTGGCGGCAGTGGCCGTGGCCATGGCGGCGCGCCGCTTCATGACGCGCCACCTGGACGCCTGCGCCATGCTGCGCTGCCTGGGCCTGACCCAGAACCAGGCCACGTCCATGTACCTGATCGAGTTCCTGCTGGTGGGCCTGGCCGGCAGCGTGATCGGCGTGGCAATCGGTTTCGGCAGCCACTTCGTGCTGCTCGAGGCGCTCGGCAAGCTGGTGGCCAACGACCTGCCGCCGGCCTCCATCGGCCCGGCGCTGCAAGGCGTGGCCACCGGCATGCTGCTGCTGGCCGGGTTCGCGCTGCCGCCCATCCTCCAGCTGCGCAACGTGCCGCATAACCGCGTGATCCGCCGCGAGGCGGCCGCGCCGCAGCCGATGGCGCTGGCCACCTACGGCCTGGGCCTGGGCAGCTTCGTGCTGCTGTTGCTGTGGCAGGCCGGCGACGCCAAGCTGGCGCTGATGACGGCGCTCGGCTTCCTGGGCGCCTTCGCCGCGTTCGCGCTGGTGGGCTGGCTGGGCCTGAAATCGCTGCAGTCCGTGCGCGGCGCGTTCAGCCACCAGGCCTGGCGCTTCGCGGTCACGTCGCTGCAGCGCCGCCCCGGCGCCACCGTGATCCAGATCGTGTCGCTGGCGCTGGGCCTGATGGCGCTGCTGCTGTTGACCGTGGTGCGCGGCGACCTGATGACGGCCTGGCGCAACGCCACGCCGGCCGATGCGCCGAACCGCTTCATCATCAATATCCAGCCCGAGCAGAAGGAGGCGATCGCGCAGCGCCTGGCCAGCGCCGGCGTGGTGAACGCGCCGCTGTATCCCATGATACGGGGCCGCCTGGTGGCGGTGAACGGCCAGGCCATCACCGCCGCCACCTACACGGAGGACCGCGCGCGGGGCCTGGCCGACCGCGAGTTCAATCTGTCGACCATGGACACCATGCAGGAGGGCAACCGCATCGCGGCCGGCAAGTGGTTCGGCGACAGGGCCGTGCCGGCAGGCATGGCGGAAGCGTCGGTGGAGGAGGGCATCGCCAAGACCTTGCGCCTGAAGCTGGGCGACACCATGCGCTTCGATATCGCCGGCTCGCCGGTGGAGGCGAAAATCACCAGCCTGCGCAAGCTGGAATGGGGCTCGATGCGGGTGAATTTCTTCGTCATCATCAACCCGCAAGCGATGGCCGACGCGCCGCAAAGCTGGATCACCGCCTTCCACCTGCCGAAAGCGCAGGCGGCGCTGGGCAACGCCCTGACGCGCGACTATCCCAACCTGACCATCGTCGACGTGGGCAGCGTGCTGCGCCAGGTGCAGTCGGTGCTGGACCAGGTGATCATGGCGGTGGAGTTCCTGTTCGCGTTCACGCTGCTGTCCGGCGTGCTGGTGCTGTACGCGGCGCTGATGGGGTCGCAGGACGAGCGTACCCGCGAGGCCGGCCTGCTGCGGGCGCTGGGCGCGACCCGCAAGCAGCTGTCCCAGGCGCAGCTGATCGAGTTCACCCTGGTGGGCGCGCTGGCCGGCCTGCTGGCGGCCAGCGGCGCGGCGGCCATGGGCTGGGGCCTGGCGACCTATCAGTTCAAGTTCGAGTGGGCCTTCAATCCGGGCGTGTGGCTGGCCGGGCTGGCGGTGGGCGCGCTGTGCGCCATCGCGGGCGGCTGGCTGGGCCTGCGCGGCGTGCTGAGCCGCCCGCCGCTGCAGACCCTGCGGGAAGCCTAAGCCGCCCTCAGGCGGCTTCCCGCACGTACTGCGCGTGCGTGTAGGGCTGCTCGCGCAGGTAGCTGGGCGGCACCCCGAACAGCGCCCAGTAGTAGGTCTCTTCGCCATGGCACACCTGCGGCTCCTGGCAGTAGCGCTGCCAGTTGCCGCCGACAGCCTTGTCGTACATGCCGTCGTGGCCCATGTGATTGAAAAAGGGCAGCACGTGGCGCTGCTCGAGCGCCTGCAGCAGCGACAGTGGCGCGCCGCTGTCGCGCGCGATTTCGAACTGCGCCTGCATGCCGGCCTCGGTCTCCACCACCATCAGCTGCGCGTCGCCGGCGGTGTCGATCAGCAGGATGCCGTTCGGCTGCGGGAACACGTAGTGCTCCACGAAGCCGTGCCGCAGGTACAGCTGCCGCACCACTTCGGCCACGCGGCGGCATTGCAGGAAGCTGTATTCGTGCATGGCCAGCAAGTCATGCGCCACCCTTTCCTGGTCGAGGAACCAGGCCTGCTGCATCTGCGCGATCTGGCGTTCCAGCTGCTGCGGCGCGTCGTCGTCCTGCTTGCGCACATAACGGTCGATCAGGCCGTCGTTCATGGCTTCCATGGCCAGCCGTTCCTCTGCCGGCCCGGCCAGCAGAATCTTCTTGCAAGGCAGGTATTGCAGCGCGCGGCAGAAGTCCAGGCCGTTCAGGCGCGGCATGTAGAAATCCACCACCAGCACCGACGGCACCGAAAAACGCTCGCGCTGGCTGCAGATGCGGAAGATGCCTTCCACGTCCACCGTTACGCTGCAGGCCGGCAAGTCATGGTTGACGCGCAGCGGCGCGCGCGCATGCCGCGGACTCTCCATCATCCATGCCAGGGCCTCGTCGGAGCGGTGAAAAATCTTGCGCGCGTGGGGCGGCACAGGCAGGTTCTGCAGAAATGAACTGTGGTCGTCCACCAGGACGGTGACCGTGGGGTGGGCGTAAATGGGCAGTTTCATTGCATTGGAACTCTTGATCAAAGATGAAGTTTCGCCTGAAATAGTGCTTTAACATTTGACGAATATCAAGCTTTGGCTGTGTAAGCTATGATGGAGTCTATGAATGAGCCACACTCCCTTTATGAAACCATCGGCGGTGAAGCCAAGCTGCGCGAAATGGTGGACCGCTTTTACGATTTGATGGAACTGGAACCGGAATTCGCCGGCATCCGCGCCCTGCATCCGCCCAGCACCGACGGCTCGCGCGACAAGCTGTTCTGGTTCCTGTCCGGCTGGATGGGCGGGCCGGACGCCTTTGTCGAGCGCTTCGGCCACCCGCGCCTGCGCGCGCGCCATTTGCCGTTTCCCATCGGCACCAGCGAGCGCGACCAGTGGCTGCGCGCCATGGCCTGGGCCATGGAGGATGTCGGCATCGCCGAGCCGCTGCGCGTGCGGCTGATGGAGTCCTTCTACCAAACGGCGGACTGGATGCGTAACCATCCGCACTGAGTCCGCATTCACTTGAGCTTATGACGCATATCGAATTCCTGGTCCTGCTGGCGCTGGGCGCCGTCCTGCTGGTGCTGCAAATCCTGTTGCTGCTGCGTAGCCGTGGCCAGGGCGGCGGCCACGCCGAACTGGCTTCCCACATCGAACGGGTGGAACGCGAAGTGCGCATGCAGCTGCAGGCCACGGCGCAGGCGTCGCGCCAGGAAATGGGGCAGACGCTGTCGCAATCGCATGCAGCCACGGTGCAGCAGCTGGATGGGATGCGGCGCCAGATCGAGGTGCTGACCGAATCGAACGCGCGGCGCCTGCTGGAGGTGCGCGCCACGCTGGAAGTGAAGATGCGCGAATTGCAGACCGATAACGGTGCCCGCCTGGAGGAAATGCGCAAGACGGTCGACGAGAAGCTGCACGCCACGCTCGAGGCGCGCCTGAGCGCGTCGTTCCAGCAAGTGTCGGAACGGCTGGAGCGGGTGCACCAGGGGCTGGGCGAGATGCAGCTGCTGGCGCAGGGCGTGGGCGACCTGAAGCGCGTGCTCACCAACGTGAAAACGCGCGGCACCTGGGGTGAGGTGCAGCTGGAAATGCTGCTGGAGCAGGTGCTCACGCCGGACCAGTACGCGAAGAATGTGGAGACGGTGGCGGGCAGCAATGCGCGCGTGGAATTCGCGCTCAAGCTGCCGGGCCAGGTGGCGGGCGGGGCGCCGGTGTGGATGCCGATCGACGCCAAGTTCCCGAAAGAGCAGTACGAGCGCCTGCTGGAGGCCGCCGAGCGGGCCGACGCGGAGGGCGTGGCGACGGCCGGGCGCGAACTGGAACGCGCCGTGCGCGGCGAGGCCAGGACTATTGCCGACAAGTACCTGGCGCCGCCACAGACCACCGATTTCGCCATCCTGTTCCTGCCCACCGAGGGCCTGTACGCGGAAGTGATGCGCAGGCCTGGGCTGGCCGACGAGCTGCAGCGCGTCAACCGGGTCAGCATCGCGGGGCCGTCGACCTTGATGGCTTTGCTGAACAGCTTGCAGATGGGCTTTCGCACCCTGGCGCTGGAAAAGCGCTCGTCCGAAGTGTGGCAGGTGCTGGGGGCGGTGAAGACGGAGTTCGGCAAGTTCGGCGACGTGCTGGCCGCCACCAAGCTGACCCTGGAAAAGGCCGCCCGCAACATCGAGACGGCGGAGGTGCGCAGCCGCCAGATGGCGCGCAAGCTCAAGACCGTGGAAGCGCTGCCCAGCGAAGCGGCCCAGCTGATGCTGGGGCCGGACACCGATGCGGCGCTGCCGGACGCCTAGCGCGGGCCGGCGGCCGCGGGCCGCACCATCTGCCAGGCGTGCTCAGGCCAGCCCGTCGAACAGCACCACGTCCACCAGGTCGCCCGGGGCGGCATCGCCCTGGCTGGCCGCCAGCACCACCATGCAATTGGCTTCCGACATGGAGCGCAGGATGCCCGAGCCCTGCGCGCCGGTGATGCGTACTTCCTGTTCGCCGTTGCCGTTCACGCTCAGGATGCCGCGCTGGTATTCGGTGCGCCCCGGCTTTTTGCGGATGGCGGCCGCGCTGCGCGCGCGCATCACCGGCAGCGCCTGGCGCGCCGCATCGGCCCCCATCAGCTGCAGCAGCGCGCCGCGCGCGAAGAAGTAGAACGCCACCATGGCCGCCACCGGATTGCCGGGCAGGCCGAACAGCAGCGCGCTGCGGCCGTTGGAGGCGATGCGGCCGAAAGCCATGGGCCGGCCGGGCCGCATTTCCATTTTCCAGAACGCCACGTCGCCCAGTTCGGCCATGATCTGGCGGATGTAGTCGGCCGCGCCGGCCGACACGCCGCCGGTGGTCAGCACCACGTCGGCCCGCTCGCACGCCATGCGCAAGGTGGCGCGCAGTGTGTCCGGGTCGTCCTTCACGCTGCCCATGTCGATGGCTTCGCAGCCGAGCCGCCGCAGCATGCCGAACAGGGTGTAGCGGTTGCTATCGTAGATGCTGCCGGCGTCGAGCGGCTCGCCGACCGAGCGCAGTTCGTCGCCGGTGGAGAAGTACGCCACCCGCAGGCGGCTCTGCACCGCCACTTCGGCAATGCCCAGCGAGGCGATCAGGCCCAGGTCGGCCGGGCTGATCCGCTTGCCCTTGCGCAGCGCGGGCGCGCCCGCCGCCAGGTCCTCGCCCCGGAAGCGGCGGTTGGCGCCGGGCGCGATGCTGCCGGCCGCCACGGTGACGCTGCCGTCGCCGGCGGCGGCGGCCAGTTCCTGCGGCAGCACGGTGTCCAGGCCGGCCGGCATGACAGCGCCCGTCATGATGCGCACGCATTCGCCGGGACCGGCCGGCACGGCGGCGGGCCGGCCGGCATAGGCGGTGGCCACCACCTTGAAGGTGGTGGCGGCGCCGGGC
>NZ_BAAKJE010000172.1:0-29476 GCF_059704565.1 Massilia sp. NBRC 108631 | reverse complement strand
GCAGCAGCGCCACCACAACGACGAAATGCGCATGGCCGCCGTCGACTGAGGCGCTGCGATGTAAAATCGCTCCATGCGCGCAAAACTGATCAGAGTACTGGCCTTGCTGGGCGCCGCCGCCGCGATCGCGGCGGCCGGCTGGGCCGGCATGCTGCGCGCGCAGGCGGATTTGATGGAGCAGGGACGGCGCCAGCTGGAATTGATGGCGCCGGACCTGCAGTCCGCCATGGAGAAGTATGAAACCCTGCCCTTCGTGCTGGGCTTCCAGCCGGACCTGATCCAGGCCCTGGCCAGCCCCACCGACGCGAACGCCATCGCGCGCCTGAACCAGTCCCTGCAAACCATCCAGCAGCAAGCCAAGGTCGGCGCCATCTATATGATGGACCGCACCGGCCTGACCCTCGGCGCCAGCAACTGGGACCAGCCGCTGGGCTTCGTCGGCAAGAATTTCTCGTACCGCCCCTATTTCAACGAAGCGCTGCATGGCCGCGCGGGCCTGTTCTATGGCATCGGCACCAGCACCAGCGAGGCCGGCTACTTCATCGCGCAGCCGGTGTACCGCAACGGCACGGCCGGCGGACCGGTGGCGGGCGTGGTGGTGGCAAAAATCAGCCTGGCGGACTTTGAGCAGACCTGGCGCAGCAGCGAGCACACCATCGCGCTGGCGGACCGGCACGGCGTGATCTTCCTCAGCAACCAGCCGCAGTGGCGCTACCGCAGCCTGCAGCCGCTGGGCGCGGCCACCATGGAGGAACTGGCGCGCACGCAGCAGTACATGGGCCAGAAGGTCGCGCCGCTGTCCGAGCATCCGGGCCAGTTCGTGGCGCGGCCCGTGGGGCGCCTGGGCTGGCAGCTGATGCTGTTCCCGGCCCAGACGCGCGTGGTGCGCGCCGGCCTGCTGTGGGCGCTGGCGGCTTTCCTGCTGCTGTCCTGCGCGGCCGTGTCGGGCTGGGCGCTGCACCAGCGCAGGCGCAGGCTGGAGGAACGCAACGAGTCGCGCCAGGCCTTGCAGCAGGCGGCGCGCGAGCTCGATAGCCGCATCGTGGAACGCACGCAGCAGCTGCGCGAGACCAACCAGGACCTGGAGAACAAGTACGCGCGCCTGAAGGCCACGGAGCAGATGCTGCGCTCGACGCAGAATGAGCTGGTCCAGGCGGGCAAGCTGGCCATGCTGGGGCAGATGGCGGCGGGCGTGACCCATGAACTGAACCAGCCGCTGGCCGCCATCCGCGCCTTCGCCGACAATGCGCGCACCTTCCTGCAGCGCGGCCAGCCGGCGCAGGCCGAGGCCAACCTGGGCCACATTGGCGACGCCAGCGCGCGCATGGGCGCCATCATCGCGCAGCTGAAGGGCTTTGCGCGCAAGGATGAATCGATTTGCGCGGTGGAGCTGTCCAAGTCAGTGCGCGCCTCCGCGTTCATGATGGAGAGCGAGTTCCGCCGGCATGGCGTGGCGCTGGCGATCGACACCGGGCCCGGTCCGGCAGCCTCGGCCGGCGGCGCGGACGCCGCCCCGCTGCTGGTGGCCGGCGATGCGGTGCGCATCGAACAGGTGCTCATCAACCTGCTGCGCAACGCGCTCGACGCGGTGGAGGACGCGCCTCAGCGCCAGGTGTCGATCACGCTGGAGCGCGTGGACGGCCATGCCGAGGTGCGCATCAGCGACAGCGGCGGCGGCATCCCAGAGCAGGTGGCGGCGCATTTGTTCGAACCGTTCTACACCACCAAGCCGTCCGGCAAGGGCCTGGGGCTGGGCCTGGCCATCTCATCGTCCATCGTGCAGGCGATGAACGGCCAGCTGACGGCGCATAATCTGCCCGGCGGAGGCGCGCAATTCGTGCTGCGCCTGCCGCTGCAACCGGAAAGCACCAATGCAAGCCATCCTCATTGAAGACGAAGCCGCGCTGCGGCTGGCCACTGCGCAGACACTGGAACTGGGCGGCTTCGCCGTGCAAGCCTGCGCCAGCGCCGAGGAGGCGCTGCCGCTGCTGCGCGCCGACTTCTCCGGCGTGGTGGTCACGGACGTGCGCCTGCCCGGCCGCTCCGGCCTGGAGCTGCTGGCGCAGGTGACGGCGCTGGACGCCGAACTGCCCGTGATCGTGGTCACCGGCCACGGCGACGTCACCATGGCGGTGGCCGCCATGCGCAGCGGCGCCTATGACTTCATCGAAAAGCCCTTCGCCTCCGAGCGCCTGATGGACGCGGTGCGCCGCGCGCAGGAGCGCCGTAGCCTGGTGCTGGAGAACCGCGAACTGCGCGCCGCGCGCGCCTTGCATCCGGACACGCCGGACCTGATCGGCCGCTCGCCTGCCATCGAGCACCTGAAGGTATTGGTGCGCAACGTCGGCCCGGCCGGCGTGGACATCCTGATCAACGGCCAGACCGGCACCGGCAAGGAAGTGATGGCGCGCCTGCTGCACGCGGCCAGCGGCCGCAAGGGCAACTTCGTCGCCATCAACTGCGGCGCGCTGCCGGAGTCGGTGTTCGAGAGCGAGATTTTCGGCCATGAGGCCGGCGCCTTCACCGGCGCGCAGAAGCGCCGCATCGGCAAGCTGGAATACGCCAACGGCGGCACCGTCTTCCTGGACGAAATCGAAAGCATGCCGATGGCGCTGCAGGTGAAGCTGCTGCGCGTGCTGCAGGAGCGCCGCCTGGAACGCCTGGGCGCCAACGAAGGCGTGGCGCTGGACTGCCGCGTGGTCGCCGCCAGCAAGGCGGACCTGCTGCAACTGAGCGCGCAAGGCCTGTTCCGCGAAGACTTGTACTACCGCATCGGCGTGGTGACGATCGATCTGCCGCGCCTGCGCGAGCGGCGCGAAGACATTCCGCTGCTGCTGGCGCACTTCGTGCAGGAAGCCGCGCTGCGCTACCAGCGCCCGCTGCCGCAATGGAGCGCGCAGGACATGGCCGCTTGGCAGGCCGCAGACTGGCCCGGCAACGTGCGCGAACTGCGCAACTTCGCCGAGCGCCTGACCTTGGGACTGGCGCCCTCCCCCTCGCCGTCGGCCTCCTCAGCCCCCTCGGCGCCGGCCGCCGCCGGTGTCCCCGCCGCCGCCACTGCTGCGGCCGTGGGCGATGCCGCCTCCCTCCCCCAGCAAGTCGACAACTTCGAACGCGACCTGATTGCGCAGGCCTTGGCCGCCGCCGAGGGCAACGTCGCCCTCGCCGCCGACAATCTCAGCGTCCCGCGCAAGACGCTCTACGACAAGCTCAAAAAATACCAGATCAGCACCGGCAAAAAGTAGGCACGGCAGACAGAATTCGTAGTAAAGCTACAGCAATTGGATTACCATATCGGACAAATCCAAGCTGCAATTGCCATTTTTGTAGCTCAACTACTTTGGAGACAAGTCTATGGCTGGGAAGATGGGAGCGCAATTGACGCTCGGCGCGGCGTTGGTGATGGCGGCATTCGGGGCGCAGGCGTCGGTTCAGTTGAGTGCATGCGATGCGCCGTTCGAGACCGTGCTGCACAAGTCCAATACCTTCGATGCGCGTGCGGTATGGTTGAACCGCCAGCTCGCCAAGTGGCCGGGCGCGGAAGCCGGCGCCGGCGGCGCCTTCAAGCTCTACCACTCGGCCTCCGGCCAGGTCAGCGCCGCTGTCGGCGCCAAAGTCTCCGGCGCCGATGGCGTGCTGGCCATGGCCATCCATACCGCAGCGATCCCGCCCGACGCGGCGCAGCGCTTCAAATACGTGGGCAGCGGCGCCGTGCTGGCCGTGGCGCAGGCCGACCAGGCCAGGCTGCCCGCCCTGCTCAAGCAGCAGCTGGTGCTGGTGCAGGAAAACGCCGACGGCACCGTGCGCGACGCCACCACCGTGCAGACCGCCGGCGCGCTGGACGATATCTACGCGGCTGCCGGCAAGGCTGCGGACCTGGGCGCCACCGTCGCCAAGGGCCACACCGCCTTCAAGCTGTGGGCGCCGACCGCGCAGCAAGTCTCCGTCTGCACCTACGACAACGGCTACGGCAAAGCCACCGGCGTCGACACCATGCGCTTCGACGCCGCCACCGGCATCTGGTCGGCTACGCGCCGCAGCAATATGTCCGGGAAATACTACAAGTACGCCGTGGACGTGGTCGCTCCCAGCAAGGGCCTGGTGCGCAACCTGGTCACCGACCCGTATTCCATCAGCCTGACCACCGATTCGCTGCGCAGCTACATCGCCGACCTGGACTCGGCCAGGCTGAAGCCGGCAGGCTGGGACAAGGCGCGGGCGCCGAAACGCGTGGCCACGCAGACCGACATGTCGGTGTATGAACTGCATGTGCGCGACTTCTCGATCAACGACAGCAGCGTCAGCGCCGCCAACCGCGGCAAGTACACCGCCTTCACCGAGACCGGCTCGAACGGCATGAAGCATCTGGCCGCCCTGAGCCAGGCAGGCATGACCGACATCCACCTGCTGCCGGTGTACGACATCGGCTCGGTGCCGGAAAAAGGCTGCGTGGCGCCCCAGCCAAGCGGCGCGCCGGACAGCGAGAGCCAGCAGGCGCTGGTGGCCTCCACCTTCATCAAGGACTGCTACAACTGGGGCTACGACCCCTTCCACTACAGCGCGCCGGAAGGCAGCTATGCCACCGACCCGGCAGACGGCGCGCGCCGCATCGTCGAATTCCGCCAGATGGTGATGGCACTGCACAAGGCCAACCTGCGCGTGGGCATGGACGTGGTCTACAACCACACCTACCGCGCCGGCCAGGACGAGAAGTCCGTGCTGGACCGCGTGGTGCCGGGCTACTACCACCGCCTGAACGACAAGGGTGTGATCGAACGTTCCACCTGCTGCGACAACACGGCCACCGAGAACATGATGATGGCCAAGCTGATGATCGACTCGGCCGAGCTGTGGACGCGCCACTACAAAATCGATTCCTTCCGCTTCGACCTGATGGGCCACCAGCCGCGGGCCGCGATGGAAGTACTGCAGGCGCGCGTGGACAAGGCCGCAGGACGCCCGGTGCAGCTGATCGGCGAGGGCTGGAACTTCGGCGAGGTCGAGAACGGCGCGCGCTTCGTGCAGGCTTCACAGCTGTCGCTGAACGGCACCGGCATCGGCACCTTCAGCGACCGTGGCCGCGACGCGGTGCGCGGCGGCGGCGCCGGCGACTCGGGCGAGAAGATGTTCAGCATGCAGGGCTATATCAACGGCCTGGTATACGACGCCAACGCACACGCCGGCCAGCGCCCAAAGGAAGACCTGCTGCGCGCGGCGGACCTGGTGCGCGTGGGCCTGGCGGGCAGTGTGCGCACGTACAAAATGAAGACCTGGCAGGACAAGGAGATGGCGCTGCAAGCCATCGACTATAGCGGCCAGCCCGCAGGTTATGCCAGCGAACCGGGCGAAGTGGTGAACTACGTGGAGAACCACGACAACCAGACCATGTACGACCTGAACGCCTTCCGCCTGCCGCTGGCCACCACCAGCGCCGAGCGCGCACGGGTGCAGATGCTGGGCGCGGCCATCAATGCCTTCAGCCAGGGCGTGGCGTACTACCACGCGGGCTTTGACATCCTGCGCTCCAAGTCGCTGGACAAGAACAGCTTTGAATCGGGCGACTGGTTCAACCGCCTGGACTGGACTTACCAGGACAATTACTACGGCGTGGGCCTGCCGCCGGAGGCGGACAATGGCAAGGATTATGCGCTGATGAAGCCGTTGCTGGCCAATGCGGCGCTCAAGCCGGCGCCGGCCGACATCGCCTTCTCGCGCGACGCTTTCCGCGATTTGCTGAAGATCCGCGCCAGCAGTACCCTGTTCCGCATGCGCACGGCGGCTGACATCAAGCAGCGGCTGCATTTCCTGAATACGGGATCGGCGCAGGTGCCCACGGTGGTGGCCGCGCGCCTGGATGGCGCGGGCTACCCCGGCGCGGGATTCAAAACAGTGACGTATCTGATCAATGTGGACAAGATTGAACAGAGCGTTGTGGCGGATGGAGAGAAGGGCAAGCAATACCGACTGCATCCGGTACACACCGCCAGCGGCGCGGCGGACCGGCGCGCGCAGGCGGCGCGCTATGACAGCGCCACCGGGCGCTTCACCATCCCGCCGCGCACTGCAGTGGTGTTCGTCGAGTAAGTGGCGTGCAAGTGCGGCGGGTCAGCGGGGGCGCGCCGAGCGAAGCGCAACCCGCCGGCCGCCGCCGCAAAATCAGCGCGCGGCAGCGCCCAGCAATGCGATCCCGCCCTTGACGGGCAGCGTAACTTCCCCGCCCTTCACCACCACGCTGGCGCCGGAGTAGTAATCCTTCACTGTCTGTCCATCTGCAAACACACTGCCCACCTTGATGGTGCTGCGCGCAGCCGCCGGCACATCCAACGCCACCACCACCTGGTCGCTGATGCCGCCTTTTTCGTACGTGCGCCTGAAGGTGTACGGCTGGTCCGCGATCTTCTCGTGCAGCCCTGCCCCCACCGACACGTGCGCACGGCGGAACTGCCCCAGCTTGGCCCAGTGCGCGCGTACATCGGCAACCTTGTAGCCGTCGCGCGCCACATTCTTCGCCAGATCATCCCAGTTCATATAGGTGCGCAGCTTGGCATCGCCCTGCGCGCCCGGCGCATCCAGCAAACGCGCGGTTTCATCGCCGTAGTAGATCTGCGCGGAACCCGGCGCCAGCAGCAGCTTGGTCGCGGTCTCGAACGGCTTCGTGCGTGCAGGGTCGAACGGATTGCCGTCGTCGTGCGAGGCGGTGTAATTCACCACTGAGTAGCCCTTCAGCGGACCATGCAGCGCCGCCGAATACTTGCTGAACAAGGTCTCGTAATCCTGCTTCGCATCCCACACCAGGCCGAAGTTGATCATGCTGTCGAAGCCGTTGTCGTAGAAGTCCGTCATGGCGCCGCCGCCCATATCAAACTGCTTGCCGTGCGCGATGTTGTAGTTGTACACCTCGGCCAGCATGTAGAACCTGCCGTCTCCCAGCGCCTTGCCGGGATGCGCGCGCTTCCACTCCTCATGCGCGGCAATCGCCACCGTGCGCAGCTCTTTCCAGATGCCCGGCTCGGTATGCTTGACCGTGTCGGCGCGGAAGCCGTCCACGCCGAACTTGCGCACCCAGTCCGCATGCCACTTCATCAGGTAATAGCGCGGCGCGCGCGGGTAGCCGGTGCGGGCAAAGAACTCGTCCAGTTCCTTCACTTCGCGCTCGTAACGCCCTTCCTTTTTCCACTTCTGCACCAGCGCGTCCGGCAGCGCCACGCTGGCGTTGCTGTTGGTGAGCACGTCCGGCAGGCCTTTCACCAGCGCGCAGTCCACAGTGGTGGCTACGTCCTTGTAGGTGCAGGCGGGATCGAGCCGCACCCAGTCCGACGGCCAGGCCGCCTCGGCGTCCGTGAACGGCGCGGTGTGGTTCATCACCACGTCCAGCAGCACGCGGATGCCTCGCGCGTGGGCCGCTTCGACGAAGTCCTTGAAATCCTTATCGGTGCCCAGGTTGGCGTCGACGGCCGTGAAGTCCTTGGCCCAGTAACCGTGAAAGCCGTAAGACCTGCCTGTGCCCTCGTCGGTCGAACCGTGCAACTGTTCGACCGGCGGCGTGAGCCACAACACGTCCACGCCCAGGCTGTCGAAATAGCCCGCCTTCAGCTTGGCCGTCACGCCTTTCAGATCGCCGCCCATGTAGCCGCGCTGCGGCGCCGCGTCTGCCTTGCGGCCGTATGACAGGTCGTTGCTGCGGTCTGCATTGTTGAAACGGTCCGCCAACAGGAAGTAGACGGTGGCGTTCTCCCACAGGAATGGCTTGGGTGCGGCCTTTGCGGGCTGCGCCGCCTGTGAATTCATGCTGCCCGCGAGCAGCGCCAAAGACAAAGCAATGGGAGATAGTTTCATGCAGTTCGGTCCTGTGGTTGTGGTTATGTGATCACGGTCGGGGTGGCCCTTCCCGTGTGCATGGCGATACTGGCCACGCTTTCGGCGGCGGCGATCAGGCTTGCCAGCGCTTGCTGCGTGGGACGTTGGTGCTGCGATGGATCGGGTTCAAACAATTCCAGGTAGACGCGCAGGGTGGCGCCTTCGGTGCCTGTGCCTGACAGGCGGTAGACGATGCGCGAACCGTCCTGCATGACGATGCGTACGCCCTGCTGCTGCACGCTGGAGCCGTCCACCGGGTCGGTGTAGGCAAAATCGTCGGCGAACTCGACGGTGTGTGCGTTGAGCACCGTGCCGGCCAGCGCAGGCAGTTTGATGCGCAGGTCGGCCATCAGCAGGCGGGCCGCTTCCGGTTCGATGCCTTCGTAGTCGTGCCGCGAGTAGTAGTGGCGGCCGAAGCGCGCCCAGTGTTCGGTGACGATCTGCTGCACCGGCTTGCCCGTGGCGGCCAGCAGGTTGAGCCAGAACAGCACGGCCCATACGCCGTCTTTCTCGCGAATGTGGTCCGAGCCGGTGCCGTAGCTCTCTTCGCCGCACAGCGTGGCCATCCCTGCGTCCAGCAGCGTGCCGAAGAACTTCCAGCCGGTGGGCGTTTCGTAGCATGGGATGCCGAGCGCTTCGGCCACGCGGTCGGCCGCGCGCGAGGTGGGCATGGAGCGCGCAATGCCTTTCAGGCCGCCGCGGTAGCCGGGCGCCAGGGTGGCGTTGGCCGCCAGGATGGCCAGGCTGTCGGACGGGGTGACGTCGAACCTGCGGCCAACGATCATGTTGCGGTCGCCGTCGCCGTCGGAGGCGGCGCCGAAGTCCGGCGCGTCCGCGCCGGCCATCATGGCGATCAGTTCGGCCGCGTTGACCGGATTGGGGTCCGGGTGGTGGCCGCCGAAATCCTCCAGCGGCACGGCGTTGATGACGGTGCCGGCGGGTGCACCCAGCATGCCTTCGATGATGGCTTTCGCGTACGGGCCGGAGACCGCGCTCATGCCGTCGAAGCGCATGCTGAAGCCGCCCGCGAACAGCGCGCGGATGGCGTCGAAGTCGAACAGCCGGGCCATCAGTTCGGCGTAGTCGGCCACGGAATCGATGACCTCGACCCGCATGTCCTCGATCTGCGACATGCCGATGGTGTCGATGTCGATGCCGGGCGCATCGCTGATGCGGTACTGGGTGATGGTTTCGCTGTGGTGGAACATGGCCTCGGTCACGCTTTCCGGCGCCGGGCCGCCGGCGGCGATGTTGTACTTGACGCCGAAGTCGCCATCCGGGCCGCCGGGATTGTGGCTGGCCGACAGGATGATGCCGCCCGAGGCCTGCCGCTTGCGGATCACGCAGCTGACGGCGGGTGTGGACAGGATGCCGCCCTGCCCCACCAGCACTTGCGCGTAGCCATGTGCGGCGGCCATGCGCAGGATGGTCTGGATCGCAGCGCGGTTGTGGTAGCGGCCATCGCCGCCCACCACCAGCGTCTTGCCGGCGCAGTCGCCCAGCGTGTAGAACACGCTCTGGATGAAGTTCTCGAGATAGTGCGGCTGGCTGAAGGTGTGGACCTTCTTGCGCAGGCCGGAGGTGCCCGGCCGCTGGCCGGGGATGGGATGGGTGATAACAGTCTGGATAGCCATGGTCGCTCCGCGTCGGTGATCGTTGCCGCCTGGCGGCGGCGCAACCGCCGTTTTACCGCGTTTGGCGGCAAAACGGCGCGCGGCTGGCCATTCGGATGTCCCTCAGGATGGCTGTTTCAGCGCGCCATCCTGCGCGGCGGCGCGCCTGGCGCCGTGTTCGTGCACGAACAGCGTGAGCAGGCCGGCCAGCGCCATGCAGGCGCCGCCCAGCGCCACCGTGCTGACCGTGTGGCCGCCGAAGAAGTGCTTGGTGACGAAGCCCAGCAGCAGCCCGCTGACGATTTGCGGAATCACGATGAAGAAGTTGAACACGCCCATGTAGAAGCCCATGCGCTTGGCAGGCAGCGCGCCGGCCAGGATGGCGTATGGCATGGTGAGGATGCTGGCCCAGGCAATGCCCACGCCTATCATCGGCAGCATCAGCAGGTTCAGGTTATGGATGAACATGATGCTCATCAGGCTGGCGCCGCCGATCAGCAGGCACACCATGTGCACGAACTTGCGGCTGGTGGCGCGGGCGAAGATGGGCAGGATAAACGCGGCCAGCGCGGATACGCCGTTGTACACCGCGAACATGATGCCGACCCAGTTGCCCGCTTCCTGGAATGAGGCCGATTGCGCGTCGGCAGTGCCGAACACGTTGTCGGCCACCGCGTTGGTGGTGTAGATCCACATGGCGAACAGCGCCACCCAGGTGAAGAACTGCACGAAGGCCAGCTGCACCATGGTTTTCGGCATGCTCGCGAAGCCGCCCAGGATTTCAATGATGGCGTGGCTCAGGCCGGGCTTGCTCTCGGCGCGGAACGCTTCCAGGTTCTCGGGCGGGATCTCGTCGGCCGTGAGCACGGTCCACATCACGGCCAGGAAGTAGGCGGCGCCGCCGGCATAGAAGGAGTAGCGCACGCTGTCCGGGATGGCGCCGCCGACCGGCACATTGCTCACGCCCAGCACGTCGGCGAACAGGTAAGGCAGCAGCGAGGCGATCACCGCGCCGCAGCCGATGAAGAAAGTCTGCATCGCGAAGCCGGTGGTCTGCTGCGAGGCATCGAGCTTGTCGCCGACGAAGGCGCGGAACGGTTCCATGGACACGTTGATGGCCGCATCCATCAGCCACAGGATGGCGATGGCCATCCACAGCGCGCTGGAGTTCGGCATCAGGAACAGCGCCAGCGAGGCCAGCACGGCGCCGACGAAGAAGAAGGGGCGGCGGCGGCCCCAGCGCGGGTGCCAGGTGTTGTCGCTCAGGTAGCCGATAATCGGCTGCACCAGCAGGCCGGTGACCGGTGCGGCCAGCCAGAACAGCGGCAGGTCGTCGGCGCTGGCGCCCAGGGTGGAGAAGATGCGGCTGGTGTTGGTGTTCTGCAGCGCAAAGCCGAACTGGATGCCGAAGAAGCCGAAGCTCATGTTCCAGAGCTGCCAGAAACTCAGCCTGGGCTTGATGGATGGTGATTGCATACCTGCCTGTCCCCGATTTTTTGGTCCTGGCTGGATGCCGGACGGAGTGTGTAGTACCGATTTGTAGTAAAGTAACACGGTGACAATGCCGTGTCAATCCGCTTCACCCATAGTAGAATTAGCGGGTTAGCCTGCTTTCCGCCCACCAGAGACACCCGTTTTGTAGTCAAATAACAGAAAACGACATGACCACATCTACCCTGAGCAAGATCGCCCTCCTGCTACTGGCCAGCCCCCTCGCGCTGGCCCAGAACGCCGACCGCAAACTACACAGCGCCAGGTTGAACGGCAACCAGCTGGAGATTACTACCAGCGACGGCAAATACCTCATCAAACCGTACTCGCCGCGTATCGTGGAAACCACATTCGTGCCGCAGGGCGAGGCGTTCGACCCGGCCTCCCATGCGGTGGTGCTGGCGCCCGGCAAGGACAGCGCCACGCTGAAGGATGCCGACGGCAAGCTGGACTACGCCGTGGCGGGCGGCATCGGCGTGACGGTGACCAAGGCGCCGTTCCGCATCGCCTATGCCTACAAGGGCAAGCCGCTGGTGATGGAAAAGCGCGGCTATGCGAAAAAGGACGGCGCCGAAGTGATCGACTTCGAGCTGGACAAGGACGAAGCCCTGTACGGCGCCGGCGCACGCGCCGTGGGCATGAACCGGCGCGGCAACCGCTTCACCTTGTATAACAAGGCGCACTACGGCTACGACGAGCGCTCGGAACTGCTGAACTTCACGCTGCCGGTGGCCATGTCGTCCAAAATGTACGCGCTCCACTTCGACAACGCCGCCATCGGCCACCTGGACTTCGACAGCAAGAAGGACAACACGCTGGCCTACGAGACCATCAGCGGCCGGAAAACCTACCAGGTGATCGCCGGCGACAGCTGGGAAGACGTGGTGGGCGGCTACACCAGCCTGACCGGCCGCCAGCCGCTGCCGCCGCGCTGGGCCTTCGGCAATTTCGCCAGCCGCTTCGGCTATCACACCGAGCAGGAAGCGCGCGACGTGGTGAAGAAGTTCGCCGACGAGCAGATCCCGCTGGACGCGATCGTGTTCGACCTGTACTGGTTCGGCAAGGACATCAAGGGCACCATGGGCAACCTGGCCTTCGACAAGGACAACTTCCCCACGCCGAAGAAGATGGTGTCGGACTTCGCGGCGCAGGGCGTGAAGACGGTGCTGATCACCGAGCCCTTCGTGCTGACCACTTCCAGCAAGTGGCAGGACGCCGTCAACAGCAAGGCGCTGGCCACCGATGCGTCCGGCGCGCCCGCGCGCTATGACTTCTACTTCGGTAACACGGGCCTGATCGACCTGTACAGCAAGGAAGGCAAGGACTGGTTCTGGAATATCTACAAGGGCTTGCGCAACGACTACGGCGTGGCCGGCTGGTGGGGCGACCTGGGCGAGCCGGAAGTGCACCCGTCCACCGTGCGCCATGCCACCGGCACCGCCGACCAGGTGCACAACACCTACGGCCATGACTGGGCGCGCCTGATCGCCGACGGCTACCAGAAGGACTTCCCGCACGAGCGCCCCTTCATCCTGATGCGCGCCGGCTACTCCGGTTCGCAGCGATTCGGCCTGATTCCCTGGTCGGGCGACGTGAACCGCAGCTGGGGCGGACTGAAGGCGCAGCCCGAGATCGCCGTGCAAATGGGCATGCAGGGCCTGGGCTATATGCACTCGGACCTGGGCGGCTTCGCCAATGCCTACCTGGACGACGAACTGTACACCCGCTGGCTGCAGTACGGCGTGTTCCAGCCGGTGTTCCGTCCGCACGCGCAGCAGGAGGTGCCGTCCGAGCCGGTGTTCCGCGAGGCTGCCACCAAGGCGCTGGCGCGCGAGGCTATCCGCCTGCGCTACAGCATGCTGCCTTATAACTACACGCTGGGCTTCGACAACAGCCAGCAAGGCCTGCCGCTGATGCGCCCGATGCTGTACGAGGAACCGCAGAACGAAGCGGTGCGCAACCTGGTGTCGTCCTACCTGTGGGGGCGCGAGTTCGTGGTGGCGCCGATCACCGAGCCGGGCGCGCGCCGCAAGGAAGTCTACCTGCCAGCCACCAGTCCGGCGTGGTTCGACTTCAACAGCGGCCGCCGCTACGCAGGCGGCATCACGGCCGTGGTGCCGGTGGCGATCGACCATATCCCGGTGTTCGTGCGCGCAGGGGCCTTCATCCCGATGGTGGCGCCGGTGCAGAGCACGCGCGACTACAGCACGCGCAAGCTGGAACTGCACTACTACCACGACGCGGCGGTGCCGTCGGGCAGCGGCAAACTGTACGACGACGACGGTGCGACGCCGGACGCCTACGCCAAGGACAAGTACGAGATCGTGCGCTTCGCCAGCGCGCTCAGCGGCAGCGGCAAGCGGCTGCTCATCACGCTGGACTCGGAAGTGGGCAAGCAGTACCAGCGCCCGGAACGCAGCGTGGCGCTGACGGTGCACAACGTGGCCGCCAGGCCGGCCGGCGTGACGCTGGAGGGCAAGCCTGCCAAGTTCGGCTGGGACGCCAAGCGCCAGCTGCTGACCGTGCAGCTGCCGGCCAGCGCACGTGCGGCCAGCACGGTCGCGATCTCGCTGCGCTAAGCTGCGGCGGGCTACGCGGGACTCGCCCCGCCAGCCCGCCGGATTGCACCGCGATGGGCAACTGCTTCCCTCCCATGAGCAATTGTCAAACCGCCCACGCCACCGCATACTGCGTCCTTACACAATAAAGGATATGCGATGGAAGGCTCCAATCTCCTCTTGATGGCCCTGGTCTACCTCACCGCCGGCGTGCTGGCGGTGCCGGTGGCGCAGCGGCTCGGCCTTGGCTCGGTGCTCGGCTACCTGGTGGCCGGCCTGCTGATCGGCCCCTCCGCGCTGGCCTTCGTCCATGATCCCGCCGAAGTGATGCACTTCGCCGAATTCGGCGTGGTCATCATGCTGTTCCTGATCGGCCTGGAGGTGCAGCCTTCCCTGCTGTGGCATATGCGCACCGCCTTCTTCGGCCTGGGCGGCCTGCAGGTACTGCTCAGCGGCCTGGCGCTGGCCGCCATCGGCCTGGCCTTCGGCATGAACTGGCAGGCCGCCGTGGCGCTGGGCTTCATCCTGTCGCTCTCCTCCACCGCCGTGGTGCTGCAGTCGCTGGAGGAAAAGGGGCTGCGCAAGACGCCCACAGGCGACGCCGCGCAAGGCATCCTGCTGTTCCAGGACGTGGCCACTATCCCCATGATCGCCGCGCTGCCGCTGCTGGCCGACGACCGGGTGGGCAGCGCCGCCGAAAGCGGCCTGCTGAAAGGCTATCCGGCCTGGGTGCACGCCGCCGCCGTCATCGGCGCGGTGGTCATCGTGATCGTGGTCGGGCGCTTCCTGATGCGGCCGGCGCTGCGCTACATTGCCAAGATCCGCTCGCGCGAAGTCTTCACCGCCGCCGCGCTGCTGCTGGTGGTGGGCGTGTCGCTGCTGATGCAGGCCGTCGGCCTGTCGGCCGCGCTGGGCGCCTTCCTGGCCGGCGTGGTGCTGGCCGACAGCGAATTCCGGCGCGAGCTGGAAGGCGACATCGAACCGTTCCGCGGCCTGCTGCTTGGCCTGTTCTTCATGTCGGTGGGCGCCAGCGTCAACCTGGCGCTGGCGGTGCAGCAAATCGGCCTGCTGGCAGCCATGGTGTTCGGCCTGATGGCGGTGAAAACCATTGTTGTCTACGGCGTCATGCGCGCCTTC
The DNA here is from genome assembly GCF_059704565.1 of Massilia sp. NBRC 108631. Lineage (NCBI taxonomy): Bacteria > Pseudomonadati > Pseudomonadota > Betaproteobacteria > Burkholderiales > Oxalobacteraceae > Massilia > Massilia sp. NBRC 108631. The sequence continues at coordinate 14,820 of NZ_BAAKJE010000172.1, read as the reverse complement.
GGCATGCCGGCGCGCACGGCGGTGCAAACCGGCGCGGCGCTCAGCCAGGGCAGCGAGTTCGCCTTCGTGCTGCTGGGCCTGGCCTCCACTTCCGGCGTGATCGCGGCCGACATCTCGGCGCTGACGGTGGCCGCCGTGGCCATCTCGATGGCGCTCACGCCCTTCGCGCTGATCCTGTACGACCGCATTGCCGGCCCGGGCTTCTCCAGCAAGCCGGAACCGGAGGCCGGCGCACTGGAGCACGAGCCGGACGTGATCGTGGCCGGCTTCGGCCGCTTCGGCCAGATCGCCGCGCGCCTGCTGATGGTGAACAAGTTCAACATCTCCACGCTGGACGCCAGCGCCGAGCAGGTGGAACTGGTGCGCCGCTTTGGCCGCCGCGTCTACTACGGCGACGCTACCCGGCTCGACCTGCTGCGCGCCGCAGGCGCGGCCCAGGCCAAGCTGCTGATCGTGGCGATCGACGACCGCGACCAGGCCGAGGCGCTGGTGGAAATCGCCAAGCAGTACTTCCCCAACCTCACCATCCTGGCGCGCGCCTACGACCGCCGCCACGCCTACCGGCTGCTGGACCGGGGCGCGCACGTGGTGGAGCGCGAAACCTTCGAGGGCGGCCTGTCCATCGGCCACAAGGCCTTGCTCGCGCTGGGCGTGAAGCCGGAGGACGCGGCCAAGGCCAGCGCCAGCTTCCGCCACCACGACGAGGAGATGATTACCGCGCTGGCCAAGGTGTGGGGCGACGACGAAAAGTACGCCGTGGCGCTGCGCGAGTCGAGCGACCGCATGAACCAGCTGCTGGCGGCAGACATGGAAGAGCGCGCCAGCGTGCCGCAGGCGCAGACCGGCGGCTAAGCCTGCGGCGCCACCGGCAAGCTGCCGTGCACCCCGCGCAACTGCGCTGCGCTACACTTCCCGCAGGCCGGATTTGGCCCGGCCATCAGGAGACTATTCATGAAAAAAACCTATACCGGCAGCTGCCACTGCGGCGCCGTGCGTTTTGAAGCCGATATCGACCTGAGCGCCGGCACCGGCAAGTGCAACTGCTCGATCTGCACCAAGGTCCGCAACTGGGGCGTCATCCTCAAGCCGGACGAGTTCCGGCTGCTGGCCGGCGAAGACGCGCTCAGCGACTATCAATTCAACACCATGAGCGGCCACCACCTGTTCTGCCGCACCTGCGGCGTGCACCCCTTCGGGCGCGGCTATGTCGAAGAGATCGGCGGCCACTACGTGGGTGTGCAGGTCGCTTGCCTGGACGACGTGACGCCGGAAGAACTGATCGCCGCGCCGGTGCACTACGCCGATGGCCGCCACGACAATTGGCAGAACCCGCCGGCCGAAACACGCCACCTGTAGTTGCCCCATAGTTGCCGCCATCCGTGAGGCTGGCTTCCCGGGCTCGCCTGTGATATAATGAGAATCATTCTCATTTAACCAGCCAGCCAACGCAGCGCGTCGCCAGCCATTCACCTTCAAGGATGGCCCGATGCCGCACCCACGTTTTCCCCTCTCGCCGCTGAGCGCCGCCGTGCGCTCGGCCCTGATGCTGGCCGCCCTCGGCGGCGCAGCACCCATCGCCCACGCCGCTCCGGCCGGCGATGCCGAAGGCGCCGCCGCTGCCGCCCCCGCCGTGATGGCGGTCGTCACCGTCGACGGCAAGAAGGAAGACGACACCTACGCCGCCCGGCGCGCCGGCGTGGGCACCAAGACCGACACCCCGCTGATCGAAACCCCGCAGTCCATCTCCGTGGTGCTGCGCGAGCGCTTCGAAGAGCAAGGCGCGCAAACGCTGCGCCAGACCGTGAACTACAGCGCCGGCCTGGTCTCCACCTATTTCGACAGCAGGGTGGACTCGATCAGCTCGCGCGGCGGCAACCCCGCCCTGCTGCAGGACGGCGTGCAGATGAACTTCGGCTCCTACAACACCACCCGCCCCGACCCGTACACGCTGGAGCGCGTGGAAGTGCTGCGCGGGCCGTCGTCCGTGCTGTACGGCCAGGGCGGTATCGGCGGCGTGGTCAACCTGGTGTCCAAGCGCCCGCTGTCCAGCAACCAGCGCGAAGTACAAGTGCAGGTGGGCAGCAACAGCCGCAAGCAGATCTCGGCCGACATCAACCAGGTGCTGGACGACAAGGGCCAGTGGATGGCGCGCGTGGTGGCCATTGCGCGCGACAGCGACACCCAGGTCAACCATGTGGCCGACGACCGCCGCGTGTTCGCGCCTTCGCTCACCTGGTCGCCCAACGGCGACACCGAGCTGACGCTGATGGCGCTGCGCCAGGAAGACAAGAGCGGCTCGATGATAGGCTTTTTCCCATGGCAAGGCACCTTGCTGCCATCGAAATTCGGCCAGATCGACACCGGCACCTTTACCGGCGAACCGGGCTGGGACGCCTACAACACCGAGCAGACCAACCTGGGCTACATCCTCAGCCACCGCTTCCGGAACGGCATCAAGCTGCGCCAGACGGTGCGCAAATCGAACAGCGAAGTGGACTACCGCAGCGCCTACACCAGCTTCACCGCCGTACCCGCCACCGGCCGCCCGGCGCGCCCGGTGTTCAACGCCGACCAGCGCACCATCAACCGCGACCTGATCCAGCAGTTCAATGAACTGGACACGCTGCTGGCCGACACCCAGCTGGAAGCGAAGTTCGCCACCGGCGCCATCGAACACACCGTGCTGGCCGGCTTCGACCTGCAGCGCGTGGAAACGCGCCAGGCGCGCGGCACCGGCAGCGCCGCCCCGCTGGACGTGTACGCGCCGGTGTACGGCAACTACAAGGCGCCCGCTGCGCTGGCCCACTTGCCCACCACCAAGCTGCACCAGAAGGGCCTGTACCTGCAGGACCAGATCAAGTTCACGCCCAACTGGAGCGCGCTGGCCGGCCTGCGCCGCGACGCCGCCGAGAATGACATCGAAGGCCGCGCCGCCAGCCGCACCGACGACCAGGCCACCACCAAGCGCTTCGGCCTGCTGTATCTGTCGGAACAGGGCTGGGCGCCGTACGTCAGCTATTCCGAGTCCTTCCTGCCGCTGGGCGGCGTGGACCTGAACGGCAAGGCCTTCGCGCCGCAGCGCGGCAAGCAATGGGAAGCCGGCGTGAAGTGGCAGCCGCAGGGCGGCGACTTCAACACCACCCTGGCCGTATACGACCTGCGCGACACCAACCGCAAAACCACCGACCCGGCCAACCCGCTGAACAGCATCCAGATCGGTGAAGTGCAGGTGCAGGGCCTGGAACTGGAAAGCGGCGGCAGCCTGGGACGCGATTGGAGCTGGACCGCCGGCTACGCCTACACCGACGCCAAGGTGGCGCGCAGCAACGGCGCCGACAACGGCAAGCGCCTGAGCGGCGTCCCCGAGCACAACGCGTCGGCCTGGCTGACGCACCGCTTCGCCGTGGCCGGCAAGACCGGCTTCAGCGCCGGTGCCGGCGTGCGCTACCTGTCCTCCTCGTGGGACGGCCTGGACGCGCTGGAAACGCCCGGCATCACGCTGCTCGACGCCATGCTGTCCTACAGCAGCGGACCGTGGCGCTTCGCCTTCAACCTCACCAACCTGGCCGACAAGGTGCAGATCTCGACCTGCCTGGCGCGCGGCGACTGCTTCTACGGCCAGCGCCGCAGCGCAGCGCTGACGGCCCGCTACGCCTGGTAAGCCCATGCGCGTGCCTACTCTCTCCGCGCCGCTGGCCTACCGGCTCGGCGTCGGCGCGCGCGCCGTGGCCGCCATCATCGGCGGCTACCTGCTGGCGGCTGCGGCGGCCGCGTTTCTGGCGCTGCTGCTGCCGCTGCCGCCGCTGTCCGGACTGAGCCGCGCCGACGCCGTCATGGCCGCCACGCTGTTCTCATTTACCGTTTACGCCTGCGCCGTGCTGTGGGCATTCGCCGCCCGCAGCGCTGCGCGCGCCTGGCTGGGCCTGCTGCTGCCGGCAGCCGTGCTGGCCGGCGCTGCCAACTTCCTCTGCTGAGGTTCCCGATGAAAGAAAGCTTCCGCCAATCGATGGCATGGCTGCACACCTGGTCCGGCCTGCTGGTGTGCTGGATACTATTCCTGGTCTTCACCGCCGGCACCGCCAGTTACTTCCGCGACGAGATCAGCCTGTGGATGAAGCCCGAGCTGCACGCGGTCCAGGTACGCGGCGTGGCGGCGGCCACCGCCGCCGAGGCGGCGGTGCGCGCGCTGCAGGAGCGGGCGCCCGAGGCCAAGCGCTGGTTCATCACTCTGCCCACCGACCGCACCCCTGCCGTGCGCATCGCCTACACCGATCCGGACAGCAGCAAGCGGCGCCTGAAATCGGCGCTGATCGATCCGGCCAGCGGCATGGAGCTGAAGGACCCGCGCGAGACGCGCGGCGGCGAATTCATCTACCGCCTGCATTTCGACCTGCACTACATGCCCGCCATCTGGGCGCGCTGGATCGTCGGCTTCTGCGCCATGTTCATGCTGGTGTCGATACTCAGCGGCGTCATCACGCACAAGCGCATCTTCAAGGACTTCTTCACCTTCCGGGGCAACAAGGGGCAGCGCTCCTGGCTCGACGCGCACAACGCCACCGCCGTGCTGGCCCTGCCCTATCACCTGATGATCACCTACACCGGCCTGGTGACGCTGATGTTCCTGTACATGCCGGCCGCCACGCAAGCCGCATACAAGGGCGACCGCGAGGCCATGACCGCCGAAGTGTTCCCGAGCGCGGGCAAGCCGGTCAAGCCGGCCGGCGTGCAAGCGCCGCTGGCGGCCATCCGTCCCATCGTCGAGCAGGCCGAGAGCCACTGGGGCGGACGCGCGGCGGGCGGCATCAGCGTGACCAGCCCGAACGACGCCAACGCCCGCATCTCGGTAACGCGCGCGGCGGGACGCGAGCTGTCAAGCAAGCAGCCGGCGATGCAGTTCGACGGCGCCAGCGGCGCGCTGCTGGCGCAGGCCGGCGACGACCCGAGCGGCGCGGCCGCCACGCACGGCGTGATGTACGGCCTGCACATTGCGCGCTTTGCCGGACCGCTGCTGCGCGCCTTCTTCTTTATCTCCGGCCTGGCGGGATGCGCCATGGTGGCCACCGGGGCGCTGCTGTGGGCCGTCAAGAGCCGCCAGCGGCAAGCCAAGACGCTCAAGGCGGGCGGCAAGGTGGGCTTCGGCACGCGGCTGGTGGAGGCGCTCAACCTGGGCGCCATCGCCGGCCTGCCGATCGCCTACGGCGCCTACTTCTGGGCTAACCGGCTGGTGCCGGTGGGCCTGGAGAAGCGCCCGGAAACCGAGATCGCGTGGTTCTTCGCGGCGTGGGGCGCGGCCATGGTGCTGGCCCAGATCCGGCCGGACCGCCTGATGTGGCGACTGCAGCTGGGCGCCGGCGCGCTGCTGCTGATGGGCATCCCGGTGCTGAACGTGTTCACCACCAGTTCGCACCTGGGCGTGACCATGCTGCAAAGCCGCGGCCCGGTTGCCGTGGCGGGATTCGACCTGACCGTGTTTGCCCTCGGCCTGCTACTGGCCTGCGCGGCCCACCGCCTGGGCCGCGGCGCCGACAAGGCGGTGCCGGCAGCCAAGGCCGGCAGCGGCAGCCCTGCCCGCGCCGCCGCCCTGGCCCCGGCGCCATTGGCGGCCGAGGCAGCAGCACCGGCAACAGCAACGCCGGCCGCCGCTGGCTCGACGCACACCGCCGGTGCGCGCGAGGCGGCGCCAATCCCGGAGCCGACATGACCGCCCTCTACCTGTTCGCGCTGTTCACGCTCAGCTACGGCGGCATGTTCGCACTGAGCATGGCGATGGACCGCCACTACGCCGAGCTGCGCGGACGCGGCGCCGAACCGCCTCCCGCGCTGCGCCGGCGTTGGCAGCTGGGCGGCGCGGCCGCGCTGGCGCTGGCCCTGGCCGCGTCGGCGCACGCGCTGGGCGGCGCGCACGGCTTCCTGATGTGGCTGGGCGCACTGACCGGCGCCTGCCTGCTGCTGGTGCTGCTGCTGTCCTACGCCCTGCGCCTGGCCGTCCTGCTCGGCGTGGCGGCCTACGCCTGTGGATCTGTCGCCTACCTTCTGGCCGGTGTATATTAGCCAACTCACCAACCCGAAGGAGACTGCAGTGTCACAACCGCTGTATATGAAAGCCATCCCCGCCGCCGCGATGCTGGCCGCTTGCGCGTTCCAGCCCGCCCACGCAGAGGGAGCCAAGGCGCCTGCCAAAAGCGCGCCGGGCAAGCCTACCGTCGCCGAAGCCGAACGCTTCCTGAACGACACTGAAAGCAAGCTGGAAAAACTGAACCTGGACAGCGCCCGCGCACAATGGGTGGCGCAGAATTTCATCACCGACGACACCGAAGCGCTGGCCACCTATTTCGGCGAGCGCCAGCTGAGCGCCTCCGGCGAAGCCGCCCTGGGCGCGCGCCGCTACAACGGCCTCAAGCTCAAGGAAGACTACGCGCGCAAGCTCAAGCTGCTGCAGCTGACGCTGATGCTGTCCGACCCGAAGGAGCGCGAAGCCTACGCCGCCAAGAACGCCGCGCTAAACGGCGCCTACGGCAAGGCCAAGTACTGCCCCACCGGCGGCCAGGAATGCCTGCCGCTGGGCGAACTGGAAAAAACGCTGGCCACCAGCCGCGATCCGGCCAAGCTGAAGGAAACCTGGCTCGGCTGGCATGCGCAGTCGCCGTCGTACAAGCAGATGTATGTCGACTATGTGGCCCTGTCCAACAAGGGCGCGCGCGAAATGGGCTTCGCCGACACCGGCGCCCTGTGGCGTTCGCAGTACGACATGCCACCCGAAGCGTTCTCGGCCGAGATGGAACGCATGTGGCAGCAGGTCAAGCCGCTGTACGACGCGCTGCACACCTACACCCGCTACAAGCTGCGCGCCGCCTACGGTCCGGACGTGGTGCCGGCCAGCGGCCCGATCCCGGCCCACCTGTTCGGCAATATGTGGAGCCAGAGCTGGGAGAACATCTACCCGCTGCTGAAACCGGCCAGCAACGCCAGCAGTTTCGATCTGACCAAGGTGCTGGAAGAGCGCAAGACCGACGCCAAGCAGATGACGCAGTACGCCGAGCGCTTTTACACCTCGCTCGGCATGCAGAAGCTGCCCGAGTCGTTCTGGCAGCGCTCCCTGCTGACCAAGCCGCGCGACCGCGAAGTGGTGTGCCACGCGTCCGCCTGGACCATGGACGGCAAGGAAGACGTGCGCATCAAGATGTGCATCCGCCCGACGGACGAAGAGTTCAAGGTGATCCACCACGAGCTGGGCCACATCTACTACGACCTGGCCTACAACAAGCAGTCCTTCCTGTTCCAGGGCGGCGCCAACGACGGCTTCCACGAAGCCATCGGCGACACCGTGGCGCTGTCGATCACGCCGGACTACCTGAAGAAGATCGGCCTGATGAACCAGGAGCCGGAAGCGGACGCCGACATCGGCGAACTGCTGCAGCGCGCGCTGGCCAAGGTGGCCTTCCTGCCGTTCGCCTATTCGGTCGACAAGTGGCGCTGGGACGTGTACGCCGGCAAGACCAAGCCGGCCGACTTCGACAAGACCTGGTGGCAGCTGCGCGAGCAGTACATGGGCGTGAGCCGTCCGGCGCCGCTGGCGGCCGACGGCTTCGACGCCGGCGCCAAGTACCACGTGGCGGCCGACGTGCCGTACGCGCGCTACTTCCTGGCTCACATGCTGCAGTTCCAGTTCCACCGCGCGCTGTGCCGCGAAGCCGGCTATACCGGCCCGCTGCACCGCTGCTCGGTGTACGGCAACGAGAAAGCCGGCGCCAAGCTGCAGCAGATGCTGGCCATGGGCGCGAGCAAGCCATGGCCTGAAGCGCTGAAAGCCGTGTCCGGCGAAGAGCGCATCGACGGCTCCGCGCTGATCGACTACTTCGCCCCGCTCAAGACCTGGCTCGACGAGCAGAACCGCCAGCTGGCCGCCGCCGAAGCCGCGAAGAAGTAAGCGCCGCAGACGGCGGGTTACGCGCCAACCCGCCAATTCGCGCCGCAAAACAAAAGCCCGCCATGCTTGCGCCTGGCGGGCTTTTTCACGTCAGCCGAACCGGTTTAGAACTTGTAGTTCGCGCCCAGCAGCAGGGTGCGGCCGTATTTCTGGTACTCCAGTTGCTGGTTGCGGTTGCCGTTGTAGGTTTCGTAGGCGGCGTTGCGCAGGTTGTTCACCTGGGCGACCAGGCCTACGCCCTTCAGCGGACCGTTCTGGAACGAGTAGCCGATCTGGAAGTCGATGATGTTCTCACCCACCACGTAGCGCAGCGAACGCTCCGCCGCGAAGTTGCCGATCTCGCCCACGAAGTCCGAACGCTTGCGCTGCGAGATGCGGGTCTCGAAGCCGTTCTTCTCGTAATAGAAGGTCAGGTTGGTGGTGTGCTTCGACAGGCCCGGCAGCGGGATGTTCTTGCCGATGCTGCCGCTTGGATCTTCGATCGCAATGCTGCTGTCGGTGTAGGTGTGGCTGGCTACCACACCGAAGCCGTCCAGCATCGGGCTGACCATGTTCAGCGGCAGGGAACCGGACAGCTCCAGGCCCTTCATGCCGCCACCGTTGCCGTTATACGGCGCGGTGTAGTCGCCGATAGGCGTGTTGGCCTTGGTGCCTGGAATGTACTTCGAGAAATCGTAGCTCTTGGTCTGCGTGAAGATGTAGGTGTCCAGCTTCTTGTAGAACGCCGCGGCAGCCAGGTAGGCCTTCTTGCCGAAGTATTTTTCATACGAGATGTCGAAGGCCTTGGCGCGCCATGGGTCCAGCTGCGCGTTGCCGCCGCTGGCGCCCGGCTTGAAGGTCACGTCGCTCACGCCGAAGTCCAGCGCGGAGCGCAGCTGGTCCACGCGCGGACGGGCGATCTGCTTGGCCACCGCCATGCGCACGGTGTTCTCGCCGGCGAACGCAAACGCCAGGTTCATGCTAGGCAGGTAGTCGGTGTAGTTCTTGCCGTCGTGGACAGGCTTGACTTGCTGGCCGGCCGGCGCGGTGCCGTCCCAGTAGTTCGCATTCGACGACTGCTCGGTGCGCTGCGCTTGCACGCCCACGTTGCCGCGCATGGTGACGCTGCCGAAGTCATGTTCCAAGTTGGTCTTGATGAAAGCGGTGGTGATCTTCTCCGACACTTCCCAGTTCTTCGAGATCAGATAGCTCTCGCTGGCGTTCGGCGCGAAGGTCATGTACTTCTGCACCACGGCAGGCACGTTCCACGAAGGGATGGTGCCCACGCCGGCGAAGCCCAGGCCGACCGGCGCGTACAGCAGGTCGCTCGAGATCGTGGTCGGGTTGCCCTTCAGGTTGATGTTGCCTTCCGGCTGGGTCTTGGCCTTCTGGCGGTCGCTGTAGTTGCCGCCCACTTCAAAGCTCGACACCCACGATTCCACCGCTGCCGGCGCGTCGAACTTGGCCGACAGCTTGAAGCTCTTCAGCGTGTCTTCCACTTTCGGGGTCTTGCCGTAGCCGGAGCCGTAGATGGTGCCCTTCACGTACAGCTGCGAAGCGTCGCTGTAGTTGCGGGTTGGCGCCATCTGCGGGAAGTCGCCGCTGCGGAACTGCAGGGCCACGTTGTCCAGGTACTGCACCGAGTTGACCGCGCCCAGCTGCAGATTGTTTTCCAGGCTTACTTCGTCGCGCTTGGCGTTCGAGTAGCTGGCGTCCGCCACCAGGGTCACGCCGTCCAGGCGCACTTCATTGTTCCAGCCGACTGCGCGGATATCATCCTTGCGCTGGTCGTACATGCCGCGCACCAGCGGGTACACATTGTTGGCCACGGAGCTGCCCATGGCGTTGCCGTTGTTGGTGACGTTGGTAAACACCAGGCCGGGATTCAGGCCGCCGTTGTAGCCGCTCAGGTTTACTTCGAACTGGTTGGCGGTGTCTTCATGCTTGAACTGGGACGCATACATGTCGATCATGCTGGTCCACTGCTTGTTCGGACGGTATTGCAGCACGCCCATCAGGCCGTCGCGGCGGTTGAAGCCGCTGCGGCCCAGCGCCTTGATGCCGTCGGTGATGGTGGTGCCGGGCGTCATGCCGGGACGCGCATCGGTTTTCCATGGCTCGTAGATGCCGGTTTCCTGCGCCAGCACTGGCGATTCCAGGTGGGCATAGCCGATGGCCACGCCCAGGGTGCGGTCCAGGAACTGGTCGATGTAGCTGAAGCTGACGCGGTTGCCCTGGTCGTTGGCATTGGAGATCTTGCCGATCGAGTTTTTCTCGCCGCGCACGTTGACGGCGATGGTGCGCTTGGCGAAGGCCAGCGGACGCACGGTCTGCAGGTCCAGCGTGCCGGACAGGCCCTGGCCGATCAGGCCCGCGTCCGGGGTTTTGTAGATGGTGACGCCGCTCAGCAGCTCGGAGGGGTACTGGTCGAACTCGACGGAGCGGTTGTCGCCGGTGGACACTTGCTCGCGGCCGTTCAGCAGCGTGGTGGAGAAGTCAGGGGACAGACCGCGCACCGAGATCACCTGGGCACGGCCGGCAACGCGCTGGGCGGCCAGGCCTGGCAGGCGGGCGATCGACTCGGCGATCGACACGTCCGGCAGCTTGCCGATGTCTTCCGCGGAAATCGCTTCAACGATGGAGGTCGCTTCTTTCTTGACCGAAATCGCGTCTTCGATACCGCGGCGGATACCGGACACGGTCACGGTGGCCATCGGTGCGGATGCTTGTTCGCCGCTGGTTTGTGCATGGGCCGAGCCGGCCAGCGCGGACACGAACAGGGCGCAGGCAGCGGCCACCGGGCTCAGTTGCAGGACTGCGCGCTGCGAGCGCTCAGATGCGAAATTCTTCATAAGGATGTCCCCTCTTTAGACAGATCAAAAGTCCCGCAGGCTGTTTATTTCGACTACACGGGAGCCAGCAATGCAAACGCTCTCAAGACGTTCTATGCGGAATTTTGTACTAAAACTAGATATCAAGTCAATTAAAGTTCATCCCGGCTACGCATTATTACGTGTTATCTCACTGGCTCCGCCTATGAAAACGCTGTCCTCGTTGTATTTCAGCTACAGAGCACGGTAGGCCGACTTGTAGTCCAACTACATAACAAGCAAGCAGACCAGTTCTATCTTGACAACAAAAAGCGCAGCGGCACCTCGACCCGCTCGCGCCACGCCACCTCGCTGTGGTCGGCGCCCGGGAACACCTGGCTGATCCAGTCCACGCCGGCGCGGTAGCCCTTGGCGCGCAGGATGCCGTCCACCTGCTGCTGGTAAGGCGCGTACAGCGCGTCCAGGGTGGCGTCGCCATGGTCGAAATACAGCTTGTGGCGCCCCGCGCGCGGCAACTTGCGGGCCAGCCAGTCGAAATAGGCGGCCGCGTAGCGCACCGGGCGCGCATCCTCCTTGTCGAACAGCATGTTGAAATTGGTGGTGATGGGCCAGTGCGTTGACAGGCAGGCCGCGCCGGCAAACACCTCGGGGTAGCGCGCCAGCGCGTACAGCGAGATCAGGCCGCCCATGGACGAACCCATGATGAAGGTGTCCGCGCGTTCCGGACTGGCGCGGAAACGCGCGTCGATGGCCGGTTTCAGTTCGTCGACAATGAAGCGCAGGTATTGCTCGGACAAAGTGGGCTGGCCACCCGGCGTGGGCGGATCGCCCAGCAGCGCGGCGCGCAACTCCGGCGCCAGCGCCTCCACCGCCTGCGCCGGACCGTACTCGCGGGCCCGCTCGCGCGTGCTGGCGATGCCGACGATGATCGCCGGCCGCACCGCGCCGGCCGCCGCCAGCGCCGCCAGCCGCTTGTGCACCTCCCAGGCCTGGCCGCCCATGGCGGTGGCCGGGTCGAACAGATTCTGGCCGTCGTGCATATACAGCACCGGGTAGCGCTCGCCCTGGGGATCGTAGCCGGGCGGCAGCCACACCACGACCTTGCGCGGCGCCACCTGGGCGGAGGGGAAATCGCCCAGGGAGACAAGACTGCCGATCCCGCCAGGCGCCTGAGCCCGGCCCTCCTTCGCCCCGGCCAGCGGCGCCAAGCCCGCCAGCGCCAACCCGAACCCTGCCAGCACTACTCGCCGCCCACGTTGCACCATTCACTCCTCCTGTACCAAAACTAGATAAGAAATTCGGCCTTTTCCCTGTATTATCTGGGAAGAATCCCATCGAAGCGCATAGTATGTAGCCATACTACTCAATAATAAAACGGAGACGCCCCATGAAACGCCTGATCGCCGCGGCCCTGCTGGCCGCCTGCGTCCTGCCCGCCACGGGCAAAGATTATCGCATCGACCATATGGAGCCGCCGAACTGGTGGGTGGGCATGCGCAGCAAATCCTTGCAGTTGATGGTGCACGGCAAGCAGATCGCCGACCTGGAACCCAGCATCAGCCACCCGGGCGTGCGCATCCAGAAAGTGGCGCGCGTGGCCAACCGCAACTACCTGTTCATCGACCTCGCGCTGGACGACAGCGCCCAGGCCGGCAAGTTCGAGATCCGCTTTGCCGAGACGGCCAGCAACGGCAAGGCCGGCAAGCCGGTCGCCCGCTACGGCTACCGGCTGCTGGCGCGCGAGCCCGGCTCGGCCGAGCGCCGTGGCTTCTCGGGCAAGGACGCCATCTACCAGGTGATGCCCGACCGTTTCGCCAACGGCAACCCGGCCAACGACAACAGCCCGCGCCTGGCCGAGAAAGCCGACCGCAGCAAGGGCGGCGGGCGCCACGGCGGCGACCTGCAAGGCATGGAAAACGCACTCGGCTACATCGCCGCCATGGGCTACACCATGGTCTGGCCCACGCCGCTGGTGGAAAACGACATGCCGGCCTACTCTTACCACGGCTACGCCGCCACCGACCACTACAAGGTGGACGAACGCTACGGCAGCAACGAAGACTACCGCCGCTTCAGCGCCAAGGCGCGCGGCCTGGGCATCGGCGTGATCCAGGACGTGGTGCTGAACCACATCGGCGGCAAGCACTGGTGGATGCAGGACATGCCGATGCCGGACTGGATCACCTACGGCGGCAAATACGTGCCCACCGAGCACCACCGGGTGGCCGTGGCCGACCCCTACGGCGCGGCCGAAGACAAGCGCAACTTCACGCAAGGGTGGTTCTCGCCCAATATGCCGGACATGAACCAGGCCAATCCCTACGTGGCCACCTACCTGATCCAGAACAACATCTGGTGGATCGAGTACGCCGGGCTGTCCGGACTGCGGGTGGACACCTACGGCTACTCGGACGCCGCCTTCCTCAGCGCCTGGTCGCGCGCCGTCATGACCGAGTACCCCAACCTCAACCTGGTGGGCGAAGAATGGAGCAACCAGATCCCGGTGGTGGCGCGCTGGCAGTACGGCAAGCGCAACCACGACGGCTACGCCTCCTATATGCCCGGCATGATGGACTTCCCGCTCAACGACGTGCTGCGCAAGGCGCTGGCCGGCAAGGGCGAAGGCGAGCCCAACCTGACCAATCTGTACGAGACGCTGGCGCAGGATTATCTCTATTCCCAGCCGAGCAAGCTGGTGCTGTTCGAAGGCAACCACGACATGTCGCGCCTGTTTAGCGAGCTGAAGGGCGACGACGCGCTGTTCCGCATGGCCATCGCCTACGTGCTCACCATGCCGCGCATCCCGCAGCTGTACTACGGCACCGAAATCCAGATGCCCAGCAGCACCGGCGCACGCGACGACGCCTCCTACCGCCATGACTTTCCGGGCGGCTGGGCGGGCGACCAGGTGAACGCCTTCACCGGCGCCGGGCTGACCGATCAGCAGCGTGGCGCGCAAGGGTTCATGAAAAAGCTGCTGAACTGGCGCAAGGGCGCCGGCGTGATCCACAACGGCCAGCTGATGCACTACGGCCCCGAGCAGGATACCTACGTCTACTTCCGTTACGACGGCCAGAACAAGGTGATGGTGGCGCTGAACCGCAACGCCAAGCCGGTCACCCTGCAGACCGCGCGTTTCCACGAAATGCTGAGCGGCGTGCCGGGCGGCAGGGACGTCATCAGCGGCAAGCGCTACGCGCTGGACGGCGAAGTGACGCTGCCGGCGCGCAGCGCGCTGGTGCTGGAGCTGGAAGCGGCAGCCGAAGGCATGGCGGCAGCGGTGCCGCGCGGCGAGCTGCGCATCATCGACAATTTCAGCGCGCCGCAGCTGGGGAACACGCGCGCGCTGCGCATCTACCTGCCCGCCAGCTACCGCACGCATCCCGAGCGCCGCTACCCGGTGCTCTACATGCACGACGGCCAGAACCTGTTCGACGCCAGGACCGCCGCGTACGGGGCCGAATGGGGCATCGACGAAACGGTGGACACACTGGTCGCCGAGGGCAGGATGGCCGAGATCATCGTGGTCGGCATCGACAACAGCAAGGACCGCCTGGACGAATACACGCCCTGCTGCGACGCCCAATACGGCGGAGGCAAGCTGGCCGCCTACGAAAGCTTCCTGGTCGACACGGTCAAGCCCTATGTGGACCGGACCCTGCGCACCAAGCCGGGCAAGGAAGACACCGCGATCATGGGCTCGTCGCTGGGCGGCATCGCCTCGGTGCTGATCGCGCAGCACCGGCCGGACGTGTATTCGAAGGCTGGCGGCGTCTCCAGTTCATTCTGGTGGAACCAGCGCAACCTGATCGGCAAGCTGCCGGTCGTGCCGGTCAAATACTACCTCGACGCCGGCACCATCAACGACGGCCTGGAAGACACCGCCCTGATGCGCAGCGTGATGCTGGCGCAAGGCTGGCGCGAAGGCGACAACCTCTACTACCACGAAGCGATGGGCGGCAGCCACAACGAAAAATCCTGGGCCGCCCGCGTCGCAATCCCCCTGAGCTGGTTCTTCCCTCCCCACTAGCAGCCTGAGCCGCATCGGCCCCAATTCGGGGTCTGACCCCGAATTGGGGC